>JARRJV010000007.1 GCA_037388825.1 Acidiferrobacteraceae bacterium
GGTCCTCCGGCGGGCGGGCATGGAAGACGGTATTCGGCTCCAGCGTCAGCTGGTACCAGGACAGGTGCGTGGGCCGCAGCGAGGCGGCCGCGTCGATATCAGAAAGGGCGCCCGCGACGTCCTGGCCGGGCAACGCATACATAAGATCGATATTCACGTTATCGAAGCCGGCATCCGCAGCCTCGCGCGCCGTGAGGCCGATATCTTCGACGCCGTGGACGCGACCCAGGGTTGCAAGCTTGCCGGGATCGAATGACTGCGCACCAATCGACAGGCGATTCACGCCGGCGTCGCGATAGCCCCCGAGGTCGTCGCGTTCAAGGCCACCCGGATTCGCTTCCATCGTGACTTCGATATCGTCCGCCCACGCAAGATGCGATCGCGATACCTCCAGCAGCCGGGCGATTTCGTCCGCACGAAACAGGCTCGGCGTGCCGCCGCCGAGGAAGATGCTGACCAGTGGCCGGCCGTCGGCCCTGTCCGCTTCCGCTTCGAGATCCGTGCAGAGAGCGTCGAGGTAACGGCGCCGCGATGCATCGTCTCCGCCCGCGTAGGAATTGAAGTCGCAATAGGGGCACTTGCGCACGCACCAGGGCAGGTGCACATACAGCGACAGCGGTGGCGGGGCGGACAGACCGATCATGCTACGGCACAGATGGGGCGGGCCCGGCAGTATACCAAGCCCGGAGGACCCGTGTGCCGCCCCGCCCGGGGACGGGCGGGGACTGGCCGGGTTGATCTAGGCCTGGCCACTCACGGCGGGAGAAGGAATGAGCTCGACAGGCCTCGCCTCGGTGCCGTCCGCCATGGGGATTGAGGAACATTCGAGGAAACTGCGCGCCGTGCAGGTGCGGCACACGTCCTTGTCCAGTTTCTGGAAGATGGCATGGATGGCAGCCGACTTGCCGCGGAAAATATTCCTGGGATCGATCTTGTCGATGGCGTGACATTCCTCCAGCGATTCCCACAGGCCCGACTTCACATTGATAAAGTAGAGGCCTCCACCTTCCGCGCGGCGACGTTCGGCCTCGGAGGCGAGCACATCGGCGCCGGCAAGGTCGACGAAGCCGATCCCCTGGGCGACGATGGCCAGGTGTTTCTGGTGGGGATGGTCCTGCTCGAGTTCGGAGAATTTCTCGCGGATGTAGGCTACCGAGCCAAAGAACAGGGAACCGTCCACGCGCATGATGTGCAGCTGCGGGCATTCCTGCAGATGTCCACCCTCGCTGGAGAACTTGCGGTTGGGCAGGCTCGGGTCAGGGACGCGCGTGACGATGCGTGGCCGCGATGCGCGCATGAGGTAGACGAACAGGGACAGCAGGATGCCCGCGAGAATCGCGAACTCCAGGTCCAGGAACAGGGCCGCGAAAAAGGTGACGAAGAAGATCGAGCGCTCCGAATTGTTCGAGCCCAGGATGTGCTTGATCGCGGGGATGTCGATCAGACCCCAGGCAACGATGAACAGGATGCCGGCCATGGCCGCGTTCGGCAGGTAGGCCACAAGCGGCGCAATCGCCAGCACGATGAAGATCTCGAGGAAGCCGGCGGTCATGGCGCTCATGGGCGTCTTTGCGCCAGCCTGGTAATTGAGGCTGGTGCGGTTAAACGAGCCCGTGGCGACATAGGCGGAGAAGAAGCTGCCGGCGATGTTGGACAGGCCCTGGCCGATGAATTCCTGGTTGCCGTCGATCAACTGGCCGCTGCGGATGCCGATGGCGCGACCGATGGATACGGCCTCCGTCAGGGCGAACAGGGTCATGGCCAGTGCTGCCGGCGCCAGTTCCTTGATCGTGTGCATGGAAAAGTCCGGCATGGAGATCGGCGGCAGGGTCTGGGGCAGCGCGCCCACGGTCTTGATGGCCGTGTGATCGTTTCCGTAGTACAGGTTCATCATGATGCTGACGAAGGTGCCGGCAAACAGCGCCACGATCAGGAACGGAATCTTCGGGTAGCGGTACTTGATGAACAGTCCGCTTGCCAGGGTCACCATCGCGATGATGGTGACATAGCCGTTGATGTTCGGGATCTGCAGCCAGAAGTGATGCAGGGTCTCGTGCAGGTGGCCGCCGCGGGGAATGGCCACGCCGAAGAAGTTCTTCAGCTGCTTGCTCGCAATCAGGATCGCCGCGCCGGTGGTGAAGCCGACCACCACCGAGTGGGAGATGAAGTTCACCAGGGTGCCCATGCGTGCCAGGCCCAGGGTCAGTTCGATCACCCCCACCATGAAGGTCAGCGTCAGGGCCAGGCCGATGTATTCCGGTGACATGGGTTCGGCCAGCACGCTCAGGGAAGTGAGCAGCACGATGGACGCGGCCGTGGTCGGGCCGGACATCAGGTGCCAGGACGACCCGAAGAAGGCGGCAATGATGGGCGGGATCATGCCCGCGTACAGGCCATACTGCGGCGGCATGCCGGCGATGGAGGCGAAGGCCACCGCCTGCGGGACGACGACAATGGCCACGGTTAGGCCGGAAAGGAGATCGGCGCGTATGGTTTGGGCGCTGATGCGATGTTTCCAGCGCAGGACGGGAAACATGCGCAACTGCCAGGAGGCGTGTCGGGATTCGGACATGGGTATTCCTGTTACTTTGAGTGTTCGATTTCGGTCAGGGCGTGAACGGCGAGCCGGTTGCCCGCCCGCGCAGAGCGCTTCAGCCACATCAGTTCTTTCTGCCGGTCGCGGATGACGCCCCAGGCGCCGTCACGGTAACGCATGGCCAGCTGGTACTGGGCCACGGGATCACCCGCTTGCGCGCGCCCGGTCAGGGAGGCGCCGGTCTGGCTGGCGAGGGAGCCGTGTTCCACCGTGTTCCAAAGGGCCAGCAGCGCCCTCAGGCTGTCGTCATTGGAGCGCTCGGCCACGGCGGACAGGGCGTTGTCTCCACGATGCAGGTCTTCCTCGGGCAGGCCACGTTCGTGGTACAGGCGCTGCAGGTCTCGGCGCGCGAGCGTGTCGCCGCGGTCGGCCGCGGCGCGCAGCCATTCCAGTCCTTCGCGGTCTTCGCCGCGCGCGAGCAGGGCCTCACCCAGGTGGGCCTGGGCATCGGGGTTGCCGCCACGGGCTGCCAACCGCCACCAGTGCAGGGCCTGCGCCGTATTTGTCGTGGAGTAGGCATTGGCCAGGGCATCGGCGGCGTAGGCATCATTTGCCTCGGCCGCGGCCTTGAGCCAGCGCATGCTGGCCACGGGATCGAGGCGCAGGCCGTAACGGCCGTCGCGGTAGGCCAGTCCCAGCTCCAGCTGGGCGCCGGTATCGCCGGAAGCGGCGAGATGCTTGAGCCACGCGGCGTCGCGCGCCGGGGAGACGGCGGCGTAGGCGGTGGCGGCAATGATCAGGGTGGAAACGAGGACCCAGTGTCTGGGCCGGATTTTGCGGATGGGCCGTAAAATTCGCACGGTCGGTCAGTCTCAGCTTCTGGTGGTTGCGGGATTGCGCCCCGCCTATTGCAATCCATGGGCCAGGATTTGCGCGGGTCGGTTGCGGTTGCGACAAGCAGAAAGTTATTGCAGATCAAGTAATTGAGAGCATTGACGTTCCTTTTACATACAAAGGCGTAACATTCGGAGCTACAAATTTTGAAGGGACCCACGTGATTTGTAGTTTCCTCGACGCCTTCCATCTCAACCATCTGCAACGAAAGATCGTGCTGGTGGTGGTGCTGATCATCCTCATCCCCATGGTGGTGACCAGCACCTTCTCCGCGTCCTGGATCGCCACCCGCATGGATGCCTCCATCCATCGCTGGATCACGGAGGCCGCCGAGGTGGACCGCAATTGGCTCGCGACCGTGAATCAGAACGGGCGCCTGTTCGCCGATGTGCTAAACGAGGTCACCCATGGCCAGCCGCGTTTTGCCGCCGGGCGCTCGCCCATCCCCTCGCGGCTTCAGCCGATGGCGCGGCAAATGGGCATTACCCTGGTACAGGTGTTCGATCCCGGCGGCCGGCAGATCTATTCTTCGCCCAAGGCGACGCTGGATACCTCCTGGACCAAGGGGCAGTCGGAGGCCGTGCTCAAGGTCAGTACCGGGGACAAGACCATGCTCGCTGCCGTCAATGTGCTGCGCTACCCGCGCAATCAGGCGCGCCACTACCGCGTGGTCCTGGGCACCCTGTTCGACAAGGAACTGCTCGGCCGGCTGGATCATTTGAGCGGCCTCAAGACGCGCCTGTTTTATCCCCGCGACGGTGATTTCGCCAAGGCATTTTCCGAGGAAGGCCGGCCGCTAAAGCTGCGCCTGCCGCCGGCGGCCTTTGAACAGCTGAAGAGGCAACAGCCCTATTACAGCGACAGTGCGGAAAACGGTCGCTACTGGGGGTTGTACACGCCGGTCGCCGATTCCAACGGGCGCGTGGAGGCGGTGTTGTTCAGCGGTCTGGCTCACCACCGTGGCGACACCCTGATTACGGACCAGACCTTCCTGATTGTCCTGATCATAATATTGGGTGGCGTGCTCGCCGGGGTCACAGGCCTGTTGCTGTCACGCCTTATCGCACGGCCGGTGGAAGTCCTGCGCGACGGCGTCATGCGTGTCGCGTCCCAGGATTTCCGCGCAACCTTGCCCGTGAGTTGGCGGGATGAACTGGGCGACCTGGCGCGCGCCTTCAACGGCATGGCCGATTCCTTGCGGGAGGCGCGCGATGAGCAGCGGCGCGAGTTTCAGCGTGACAAGATCGCTGCCCTGGGTGAGTTGTCCCTGGCCATGGCCCACGAGATCCGTACCCCCATCGGCGTGATCAATACCGCCGCCAAGCTTCTCGACAGCGCCGGCGTGCGCGGTGACCGGGAGGAACTGCAGCAGGTGATCCGTACCGAAAGCGTGCGCCTGGACCAGTTGCTGAAGGACTTCCAGCAACTGGCGCGCCATCGCAAACCCGAGTTCAGTCGCATCGACCCGCGCGAGCCGCTGGAGCGCGCCCTGCAATTGATGCTGGCCGGCCATGACGACATTCGCGTGCAGCGGCGCTATACCCATGACGATCTGCGCATCTCCGCCGATCCGGAGCTGGTGCAACAGGCCTGGGCCAACCTCGTACGCAATGCCATCGAGGCCATGGGCGACAAGGGCGAGTTGCTTGTCGGTTCCGCAGTCGAGGACGAGGAACTGGTGCTGTACCTGCAAGACAGCGGACCCGGAATTCCGCCCGAGCTCATGACCAGGCTGTTCGAGCCGTTTTATACCACCAAGAGCCACGGCAGCGGTTTGGGTCTGACGATCGCCACTACATTGGTCGAGGCCAGCGGCGGGCGGCTGGAACTGGTGCCGGAGACCCGCAGCGGGGCGCGGTTCGCCATGCGTTTCGCCATCGTGGAGGCACACCAATGAAACGCACGGTACTGGTGGTCGACGATGAGCGCACCATGCGCATGTTCACCAAGGTGGCCCTGGAAGGGGCGGGTTATCGCGTACTGACTGCGGAAAGCGGTGAGGCCGCCATTCCCATGCTGCGTGACCCGGATCTGGATGTCGTACTTTCGGATCTCAAGATGCCGGGCATGAGTGGCGAGGAACTGTTGGGACGTTGCCGCACCGAGTGTCCCGACGTACCGGTGATCGTGGCCACCGCCTTTGGATCCATCCGCTCCGCCATCGACTGCATCCGCCTGGGCGCCAGCGATTATCTGACCAAGCCCTTCGAGACCGAAGAGCTGGAGTTCGCGGTGCAGAGCGCGATCCGCCTGCGTGATCTGGTGCGCGAAAATCGCCAGCTGCAGGCCCAGGTCAGTGGCGCGCGCGAGCGCTGGCGCTTGCTGGGCGACAGTCCGGCAATGCGTGCCCTGGACGAGGAGATCAATCGCGTCGCGCCCTATCGAACCAATGTCCTGATCACCGGCGAAAGCGGTACCGGCAAGGAGGCGGTGGCACGCAGCATCCACGAGACCGGGCCGCGGGCGGAGCGGCCCTGGGTGGCCATCAACTGTTCCGCCATCCCGCGCGATCTGATGGAGAGCGAACTCTTCGGCTACGTGAAAGGTGCCTTCACCGGTGCGGTGCAGAACCGCCTGGGCCGGCTGGAACAGGCCAATGGCGGAACCCTGTTCCTGGACGAGGTCGGTGATCTGGATATGCCGCTGCAGGCCAAGCTGCTGCGTGTGTTGCAGGAACGGGAGTTCTCACCCGTGGGCAGTGATGCAATCCGGCGGGTGGACGTACGTGTAATCGCCGCCACCAACCGTGACCTCAACGCAATGGTGCAGCAGGGAACGTTCCGCGAGGACCTCCTGTATCGACTGGACGTCTACAAGATTCATGTACCACCCCTGCGCGAGCGTACAAGCGATATTCCCCTGCTGGCGCGGGCCTTCCTCGCCGCCTTCCGTGCCGAGATGGACAAGCCGGTCCAGGACTTCAGCGACGAGGCCATGCAGGCCCTGGTCGAATATGACTGGCCGGGCAATGTGCGCGAGTTGCGCAATGCGGTCGAGCGATCGCTCCTGTCCTGTCGCGGGGATCGCATCGAGTTGCGCGACCTGCCGGACAAGGTCAGCACCCGTGGCCGTGACGGGGAGGAAGATGGCGACGGATTCCCGGAGTTTGGTGCGGGCGGATTGACCACCTGGCTGGAAGATGCCGAACGGCGCCACATCGTCGCCGCGCTGGAAAAGACCAACGGGGTTCAGGTCCAGGCCGCGCGCCTGCTCGGCATCAGCGAGCGCAGCCTTTGGCACCGCCTGAAGAAACTGAATATCCGCGTCAGTCGCGCGGTACGTGACTAGGCGATCTGGCTGATTCGGTTGTGGCGTCCGGCCGGGATGGTGCCTTCGAGTGGATCGGCGACGATCAGGACAGTTGTTTTACGATTTCACCGCACCTGCTTTTTATTTCGGAAACAACCTTGCCCTTGAAGTTCGCGTCAGCAATTGACTCGCATTCACGGAGAACTTCAAGCAAGCCTTCGCGGGTGTCCGGCGCGCTCCGCAGCCTGGCTACCAGTTGCAGTCCGTCGGCGCCCAAAAGGCCGGAGATAACCGCGGCCAGTTTGGCTTTTACGATGCGGGTCTTGAGCGCCTGCTTCTCCGTTGTCGGCGCCGGTTTGGCATTTTCCTTGACTGCTTCATCGAGATCGCGCAGCAGAGCACTGCAGATTGTGGAAATCGAGTCGAGCTGTTCTGCGCTGACAGCAGATTCAATCATTGCATGGCATTGGCCCACCGTATCTCTGAGGGCCTCCGGGGTGTTTGGAGCGGAGCGGATGCGATCGATGACCGGCGGTGCCTGGTCGCCCAGCACCTCCTCTGCGGTGACAATAATTGTCTCTTTCGTTAGCTGAATGATCTGGTCTAGAGATGGATCCATTGTCGATACCAATTGGTGAATGTGTGGAGAAAGATCAGCAGCCTCCATGCCCGGGGCCGGAGCCATTCTGTATCGAGTTCCGGCAGCTATGAGGATGGATCTGCGTTTGGCTGAGTATTTGCTTCGATTGTATTGAGCTCGCGAGCAGAAATCTGAGGCACTACTAATGTATAGCACATCCAACGGAGGACGCCGCCTTGGGACGGGTTCCGGTCTCTGTATTGGTGCCCGGGAGTCCACTGGTCGCGAAGAGGAAAGCACGCGCGTTATTGGCCTGGTGAATGTATCGGCCTTGATGCTTTCTGAGGCCGATCGACGCCGGACAGGCACCGGCTATCCCGGGCATTTACATTCGTTTTCCCCTCTCTCCCGTTTCGGTAGACTGGGCATGGATTCAACAGCAAGGATCGTGACGTGCTTGGCAACCTCAAAGGCAAGGGTCTGCGCGAGCGTTATCACCGCGAGGTGAACCGTCGTCTGTGGCTGGTCAATGTCGACCAACTGCCGCGCCTGAAGCGGTGGGCTGTGGTGTCGCTCCGTATTGCCCACGCCGTGTTTCGGGAACTGCTCGACGGGCACCTGAACCTGCGCGCCATGAGCCTGGTCTACACTACGCTGTTGTCGCTGATCCCGTTGCTGGCCCTCGCTTTTACCATCTTCAAGGCCTTTGGTGCCTACCGGTACCTCGAGCCACTTCTTGCAAACACCCTCGCCCCCCTGGGCCCCAAGGCCAATGAGATTGTCAGTGGCACCATCAACTTCGTCGCCAATGTAAAGGTCGGTGTCATGGGGGCCGTTGGTGTGGCAATGCTGCTGTATACCTCCGTTTCCCTGATGCAGAAGATCGAGCGCTCCTTTAACTACGCCTGGCACGTGCGCTATCACCGGCGGCTGATCGATCGCTACCGCGATTATCTTGCGGCTCTGATGGTTGGGCCCGTGCTGGTGGTGGTCGCTTTCGGTATCACCGCCAATATCCTCGCCAACACCTTCGTGCAAAAGCTGTTGGCCTTCGCGCCCGTAGGCGCCCTCTATACAATGGTCACGACCTTGTTGCCGTTCCTGCTGGTCGTCGCCGCATTCACGGTGTTCTACGTGCTGATTCCAAATACACGGGTGAAGCTGCGCGCGGCTTTTGCCGGTGCGTTGTTCGCTGCCTTGATGTGGGAAATCGTCGGCCGGGTATTCACCGCCTTCATCGCTGGCTCCGCACGTTACGACATCGTCTACTCCGCATTGGCGGGCCTGATCGTGTTCATGGTGTGGATCTATATCTCCTGGTTGATTCTGCTGGTCGGCGCCGTGATCGCCTACTACGTACAGAATCCGGAACATCTTGCCGCCGGTGAACACGAGGTGCGGTTGAGCAACGTCCTCGCCGAGCGTCTGGCCCTCGGCGCCATGTACCTCATCGGTCAGCGGTACTACGATCAGGAAAAGCCCTGGACCGTGGACGACCTCGCTCATCATTGCCACGTACCGGCCGATGCGATGGCCTCGGTAATCGAGCCGCTGGAACATCGCGGCCTGTTGGCGCGCACCGACGACGATCCGCCGGCCCTGTTGCCGGCAACACCGCCCGACACCACACCGGTCAAACGCATCCTCGATGCCATTCGCAGCGACCGTGGCGGTGGTGCCATCACCCTGGCGCGCATCCCGACCCATCCACAGGTGGTGAAGCTGTTTTCCGAGGTCGACGCGGCCGTCGATACCATGTTGCACGACCGGACGTTGAAGGATTTGGTTGAAGCAGGATCTGAGACGGGCGAGAGCCCGTCTGGCGAGACAAGTTAGTTGGGTTCGCCTGCGGCGAGCTAACTGCAAGTATGCCGGTGGCTGACCGGCAGCAGGTTACTTTCTCTTGCTTGTCCAAGAGAAAGTAAGCAAAGAGAAGGACACCCCGGTCGCTCACCCGCTATCGCGGGTCCCCTGCGCTCCTCGTTCGGACCGGGTGCTCGGGAACTCGCCGGCCGGGAACACCGCCCGGCTCGGGCTCGACACCCCTCGCACTTGTTCCGGTCCTCACTGCGGTGCTCGGTGAGCTCCGACGGGGATGAAGAATTCCGAAGACAAAAGAACGCCTTCTCTTGCCTGAACCGGCGGCAAATAGTCATGCAACGAAGGAGCGCCGCAATTCGGTGCCGGGGTTGATAGCCTTGTTAGGCGCCGCTCTTGGATTCGCTATTTCGGCGAAATTCGCCCGGCGTGACAACGGTGTCGGACCATGCCGTAACGCCACCCGAGCGGATGTAGCGACGAAGGACCCCTTTTTCTGGGTATGACACGTTGGAAATGAAACTCGGATACTTGGAAGGCCCGCCGCGGCGCTCGTTCAGGCGAGAGTGCAAAATAAATTGGCCATTCCAACCTGCGACCTGTCCGACCAAGGTCCGCAATACCTCCATCTCTGAGTCCAACGAAATGCGATTGGCAGGGACGTGCTCATGAAATACTTCAACTACGTTGCCCTCTTCGTATTGCTGAACGCGGAAGCACTTTTCTTTGCGGCTTAGCATGGGACAAATCTTGTATTCTTCGTACATGGCGCCTGATTTTGGGTAGAGGTCAGATCGCTAGCGGTCGACTGGGCTGTTTTGCCATGCATAGTAGCATCTGCTTTGACGTGGTTTGAAATCGTTCAGCAGCAGGCACGCAAGATTCCCGTGTTCGTCGTTGAGCCTGATTTTCTGTCTTTTCTAGCGACTTCGTTCGCGCCGAGCATCGCAAGGAAAAACCGCCAGGCGCGAATCCCTGTTCGAGCCCGAGCCGGGCGGTTTTCCCGGCCGGCGAGTTGGATGAGCGCCCGCGGTTTTTTCGAGAAGCGCAGGAGTAAGCGAACGCAGGAGCAAAATGGTTTTGGTGACTTTTGCCGTAACAAAAGTCACCCGGGGGTGCAGGGGGCGGAGCACCCCGCTAGCAATCGCCGCAGGCGACAAGAAACAAACTGGATTCCCGCTTCCGCGGGAATGACGAGTACGGGGGCGGAACCCCGCTGAGTAGCCTTTCAACTCGCCGCAGGCGACAACCCACCCAAACGAGTACAATAACGTTCCCTGGCGCCGACCGGGCGCCACCTGACCAACCGTATGGAGGATCTGCCATGAGAATCTGTGCGCTATTGCTGTTCAGTCTGTTCGCCGCCAGCGCGGTCGCCGCCGAACCCCCCTATGTGAAGACCCGTGTCTTGTCCGTGGAATCGGCCAATGCCGTGGCCATGGGTGCAATTCGGGCGTGTACCAAGGAGGGCTACCAGGTCGCGGTCGCGGTCGTGGATCGCAACGGGAACCTGCTGGCGTTCATTCGCAATCCATTGGCTGGAGGTCACACGATCCAACTTGCAAAGGACAAGGCCTTCACCGCCGCGACCCTGCAGGGATCGACCCTGGAACTGGGACGCAGCGTGAGATTCCTTCAGGGTGTGAAACACATCAGCACCATCGGCGGCGGCGTAGCCATCAAGGCCGGCGGCCAGATGTATGGTGCCGTCGGTGTGTCGGGCGCGCCCATGAAGAAGAAGCCTGGAGATCTGGATGATCATTGTGCCCAGGAGGGCATCAAGGCCATACAGGAAGAATTGGAATTCGCTTCGTGACTGAATAGGCAACAGCACGAGAAGACTTGTTGTTGCTCGGAGCGGTTGCGACGAGTCTCGCAACGGTGTGGTGGCTGGTGTATCCGGCTCTGGAATCTAGCCGTGTATGCCAGCCTCGCGCAGGGCATCGAGCAGTTTGCGCAGCGCCTGACCACGATGACTAAGGCGGTTCTTTTCTTCCGCAGGCAATTCAGCCGAGGTGCAGCCGCGATCCGGTACGAGGAACACCGGGTCGTATCCGAAGCCGCCGCTGCCGCGGGCCTCGGTCAGGATTCGGCCTTCCCAGGTTCCCTGGCAGATGATGGGGGTGGGGTCGTTTCCGTGGCGCATGTACACCATCAGGCACTGGAAACGGGCGCTGCGCTCTTCTTCCGGTATGCCTTCCAATTCCTTCAGTAACTTGTTCAGGTTCTCCGTGTCGCCCGCGCCCTTGCCAGCGAAGCGCGCGGAATAGATTCCCGGTCTCCCTTCCAGGGCATCGACCTCGATTCCGGAATCGTCGGCGATGGCCGGCAGGCCCGTGAGCGTCGCCGCGTGGCGCGCTTTGAGGATGGCGTTCTCGACGAAGGTCAAGCCGGTCTCCTCCGCCTCGGACACGTCGAATTCGGATTGCGGTACGACGTCGAGTTCGAGCGGCGCAAGCAACTGCCCGATCTCGCGCACCTTGCCCGGGTTGTTGCTGGCGAGGACGATGCGTGCGCTCAAGATCAGAGCCCCAGGGCCTGACGCTGTTGCGCGATCAGCTGCGCCGTTCCCTTGCGTGCCAGTTCGGTCATGGCCAGCATCTCTTCCATGGTGAAGGTCGCGCCTTCGGCCGTTCCCTGGATCTCGATGAAGCGACCATCCTCGGCCAGCACGAAATTCATGTCGGTCTCGGCGGTGGAGTCCTCGTCATAGTCCAGGTCCAGTACCGGTGTACCCTTGTAGATGCCACAGGATACGGAGGCGACCAGTCCCTTGAGCGGATTGGGCTCAATCAAACCCTTTTTGCGGATGCCCTCGATGGCATCGACCAGGGCGACACAGCCGCCGGTGATGGAGGCGGTGCGGGTTCCGCCATCGGCCTGAATTACGTCGCAGTCCACGGTGATGGAGCGTTCGCCCAGGGCCCCGAGATCCACGGCGGCGCGCAGGGAGCGGCCAATGAGACGCTGGATCTCCATGGTGCGTCCGCTTTGTTTTCCGCGGGCGGCCTCGCGTGCCATGCGCAGGCCGGTGGAGCGGGGCAGCATGCCGTACTCCGCCGTTATCCAGCCCTGCTGTTTGCCCTTGAGAAAACCGGGAACTCTCTCCTCGACGGTCGCGTTGCACAGCACGCGGGTGGCACCGAACTCCACCAGTACCGAACCCTCCGCGTGACGGGTGTAGTGCCGCGTGATGCGGATGTCACGCAATTCATCGGGTGCGCGTCCACTCGGTCGCATGATGACTCCTTGGATTCTTGTGAAACGGGGCGGCCGCGGGCCGCGAGGGGTGGATGTTACCGTTTTGACAGGTAATCATCGAGGAAGGATTCGAGTTTTCCGATCTCCTCGTCCAGGGATTTGGATGTCTTCAGGTTCGGAAGCGGTTCTTCGGCCGACGTGGTGGCTTCGCCCCCGCGCCCGGCGGTGGCCTGGGCCCAAAGCGCCGCCTGGTCCACCTCGCCCGCGGTGCCGTGCTGGCGCGAGGGCGCGGTCGTGGTCGCGTCGTTCCAGCGCAGGCAGGCGGCGGTGATGTTGTCGGAAGAGGAACCCATCTTGGATTCCGCCTCCAGCAACATGTCCACGAGCCCGTCCTCAAGATCCCCGCCGGACAGAAAGCTCTGGATCTCGTCCACGTCCATCGCCTCCCACAGGCCATCGGAGCAAAGCAGCAGGGTGTCACCCTTGTGCATCCGGGTCTCCCGCCCCAGGCGGATGGAGGGTTCATGCGGACCGCCGACGCATTTGAGCAGACGGCTCTTCTCCGGGTGGTCCTTCATCTCTTCTTCGCTGAGCACGCCCTCTTCGTGTAGCTTCTGCGTCACCGAGTGATCACGCGTGCGGGTTTTGACCTTTCCGTCGCGAAACAGATACAGGCGTGAATCCCCGACATGGGCCCAGTATGCGTAACCGTCCTGCACCAGTAGCAGCACGCAGGTGGTGCGCGGTTGAATCGGTGGTTTTTGGGCGCCCCCCATGGCATTGATGGCGTTGTGGGCCTGCAGGATGCTCAGCGCCAGGAAAGCGGATGGCTGTTCGATCACCGGCCGGCGGATGGACTGGAAGGAACGGATCGTGCGCTGTACCAGAAGCTCGGCCGCGAGTTCTCCGCCCTCGTGACCGCCGAGGCCATCCGCCAATACGACGAGGACGGAGTTGTCCCGTTCGGCATAGGCCGCGCGATCCTGATTGCCACTGCGGCCACCACGCAAGCTGTAGTCGGCGATCTGGTACTTCACAATTTTTTCCTACCGCTGAAGACGGGGCCAGTTTAGTCGTCCCGTCAGCTTCTCCCAAAAACCGGGTTCCTCCTCATCGATCCATTCCTGGTTGAGGAATTCCACCAGTTCGGAAACAGATTGTGGTCGCTGGGTCTGGTCCATGTGCAGGCACCAGTCCACGGAGTCCAGCAGGCGGCGCGAGTAACGACCGGCAAATCGTTTGGTCGCGGGTTTGAGTGTGTCCTTGTTCGCGCGGTCGGGGGAGCCCACGGGCGCCTTGCCTTCCATGCAGGCATAAATGGTCGCGCCGATGGCATACAGGTCCGTCCACGGACCGATGTGACCGTTGCGATGCTGTTCCAGCGGGGCGTAGCCCACCGTCAGGGTATTGGGGCCGGAGCGAAGGCGGCTGATCAGGGGCTGGCGCGCGGCGCCAAAGTCCAGCAGCAACGGCCGTCCACCGGCGCGGATGTAGATATTAGCCGGCTTGATGTCCAGGTGAAGCAGGCTGTTTTTGTGCAGTTCGGCGAGGCCGCCCAGGAGCTTCGGGAAGATCGTCATGATGAAGTGTTCGCTCAGCCGGCCGGAATTGCGTTTCACGTACCAGCGCAGGTCGTGACCCTTGTGGAAATCCATCACCATGTAGACCGTGTTGTTGGCGCGGAACACATCGCGTACCTTGACGATAAACGGGTGATCCACCTTGGCCAGGGCCGCGGCCTCATTAAAAAAGCGGCGGATACCTGCGGCTGCGGTGTCGGTGGTGTCCACCGAGACGTACTCGATGCTGGCGTCCTCGCGGCGTCGCGCCTGGTCCAACGGCAGGAATTCCTTGACCACGACTTTCTTGTGGCTATCGGTGTCGATCGCTTCATAGACCACGCTGAATCCGCCACCACCGATGGTGCGGTCAATGGTATAGCGATTCAGTTTGTGGCCTGGTCGCAGTGCGTGCTGCAGGCTCGATGATGCTGCCATATGTATCGAAATCCGGTTCGCGCGACGTGGTGCCTTCGGGAGGCGCCGCTGTAGTATTCCCGACCCCCGCTTCAAATCATAGTCCACGGGCGAACGCCCGTTCCAGCGGCGGGATTCCCGGCGCAAAACGGTATACCATCGGCCACCAGACGAACAACGGATTAACCCCATGATTCACAGCATGACGGCCTTCGGCCGGGCGCAGGCGGACACCGCCTGGGGTGCCCTGTCGTGGGAAATCCGATCGGTTAATCACCGGTTTCTGGAGATCGGCCTGCGACTGCCGGAGGAGCTGCGTGGGCAGGAAACGGAAATCCGCCAGCGCGTTGGCCGCCGCCTGCACCGGGGAAAGGTGGACTGCACGCTTCGCTTCTCCCGCACGGTGGATACCGGGAACGGGCTGGAGTTCGACGAGACCCGGCTCAGCGGGCTGTTGCGCGCGGCCTGGGATCTGCGCGAACGCGACGCCCAGCTCGAGCCCTTGCGCGTGTCCGAGGTGTTGCAGTGGCCTGGAGTCATGCGTACGCCGGAAATCGACGCCGAGGCGCTGGGCAAGGAGACCCTGACCTTGCTGGACCAGGCCCTGGCGGAACTGCTGGCGGCGCGCCTGCGCGAAGGGGAAGAACTGGCCCGGCTCATGGAGCAACGGTTGGCGGCGGCGGAGCAGATCGTGGCCGATACCCGCGCGGTCCTGCCGGAACTGACGGATGCCTATCGCCGGCGCCTGCAGGAACGCCTGGCCGAGATCCGGGGGGAACTGGATCCGGCACGGCTGGAGCAGGAGATCGTGCTGTTCGCGCACAAGACCGATGTGCACGAGGAGCTGGATCGGCTCGATGCCCATGTGGCCGAGGTACGGCGGGTGATTCGCGGGTCCGGGGCCGTCGGTCGCCGGCTGGATTTCCTCATGCAGGAACTCAATCGCGAAGCCAATACCCTGGGTTCGAAGGCTACGGATCTGCGCCTGACCAATGCCTCGGTGGAACTCAAGGTGCTGATCGAACAAATGCGCGAGCAGGTACAGAACGTTGAGTAGAAGAGGCAGGTGGTTCCGGAATTATGGCTGACGGTACCTTATATATACTCTCGGCCCCCTCGGGGGCGGGCAAGAGCTCACTGGCCAAGGCCCTGGTCGAATCCACGCCCGATGTAACGGTCTCGGTGTCCCACACCACCCGGGCGCCCCGCCCGGGCGAGGAAGACGGGGTGCATTACCATTTCGTCGACCGCGATACCTTTCAGGCCATGGTGGATCGGGGCGAATTCCTCGAGCATGCCAAGGTTTTCGACAATTTCTACGGTACGTCGCAGAAGGCGGTGCAGGACGAGCTCGACCGGGGCAAGGATGTGATCCTGGACATCGACTGGCAGGGGGCCCGCAACGTCAAGGCCCGGATGAACAAGGCGGTAGGCATCTTCATCCTTCCGCCGTCGCGGGAAGAGCTGCAGCGGCGCCTGCGTGGCCGTGGCCAGGACAGCGACGAGATCATCGCCCGGCGCATGCGTGATGCGATCTCGGAAATGAGTCATTTCGACGAATTCGACTACGTCATCGTCAACGACGATTTTGACGCCGCGCTCGGGGATTTGCAGTGCATTTTACGCGGGGAGCCGGAACAGCGACGGCCCCTGGCCCTGGATCCCCGGGATTTGCTGCGCTAGATCGCCCCGGGCGGTGGAAAAAGGATTACAACATCAGTAAGATAGCCGGCCCGCGTCGGCCCGGGGCGCGAAATTCGCCTCCCCGGGAAAAACCCGAGCTAAACTGGATCAGGAGTAGAGAAGCCCATGGCCCGTGTTACAGTTGAAGACTGTCTGGAGAATGTCGAGAATCGATTTCAGCTTGTGTTGGTGGCGGCGCGCCGTGCGCGGCAACTGGTAGGGGGAGCCGAACCCTGTGTCGAGCGGGAGAATGACAAACCGACCGTGCTGGCCCTGCGTGAGATCGCCGGCGGGTTTGTCACCAATGCGATCCTGGACGAAGCCGCGCAACAAACCGAGGCGGGACTAGATGTCGATGAAGACACCCTCAACGAACTCCGCGTCGCCCCTGACGACCTCGCCGGAGTCATCGGCGAAGCCATCCCCGAAAGCGAAGAAGCTCCGGAAGAAGGCGAATCGCAATCCGGCGAAGCCGAAGAGCCCTCGGAAGACTGATACCACTGCCTCCGGTCCCGACTGGCAGTCGAAGCGGCTGCTGGTCAGTGACCTGTGCGAGGTCCTCGAGACCTACCTGCCACCCGAAGCGGTCGCCAACGTCTACCGCGCCTACCTGTTCGGTGCCGAGGCCCACAAGGGCCAGATGCGCAAGAGCGGCGAGCCCTACATCCACCATCCCCTGGAAGTCGCCCACATCCTCGCGGGCATGCACCTCGACAGCCGCTCGCTGATGGCGGCGGTGCTGCACGATACGATCGAAGACACGGCGACGGCCAAGGACCAGATCGCGACCGAATTCGGCGACGATGTGGCAGAACTGGTGGACGCCGTCAGCAAGATCAGCCAGATGCGCTTCCGCACCAAGGAGGAAGAGCAGGCCGAGAATTTCCGCAAGATGCTGCTGGCCATGACGCGCGATATTCGCGTGATCATGATCAAGCTCGCCGACCGCTTACACAATCTGCGCACCATCGCTGCCCTGCCGCTGGTCAAGCGCCGCGGCATCGCGCGCGAGACTCTGGATATCTATGCCCCCATCGCAAATCGCCTGGGTGTTCGCCAGTGGGCAGCGGAACTGGAGGACCTTTCCTTCGAGGCCCTGTATCCACGGCGGTACCGTATCCTGTCGGCTGCGCTGCAAAAGCGGCATGGCAACCGCAAGGCGGTATTTGAGAAGATTCACGACGCGATGGTGAATCAACTCCAGCAGGAGGGGGTGCAGAGCGAGGTTACGGGTCGCGAGAAGAACGTCTACAGCATCTACAAGAAGATGAAGCAGAAGGGACTTCCCTTCGAACAGGTGCACGACATCTACGGCTTCCGCATCATCGTCGACAGTGTCGACAATTGCTATCGCACGCTGGGTATCGTGCACAATCTGTACAAGCCGATTCCCGGACGCTTCAAGGACTACATCGCCATCCCCAAGGCCAATGGCTACCAGTCCTTGCATACCGTGGTGTTCGGTCCCTTCGGTGTGCCCATCGAGATCCAGATTCGTACGCGCGACATGCATCGCGTGGCCGACGTCGGGGTCGCCTCCCACTGGCTGTACAAGAGCGGCGAGGAATCCAGCTCCAGTGCCCACGAAACCGCCCTGCGCTGGCTGAAGGATCTGCTCGACATCCAGCAGAAGGCGGGCAATCCGCGCGAATTCCTGGAACACCTGAAAGTCGACCTGTTCCCGGATGAGGTCTATGTCTTCACACCGCGGGGCGATATCAAGAAGCTGCCTCGGGGTGCCACCATCATCGACTTCGCCTACGACGTGCACACCGACATCGGCAATCGTTGTGCCGGCGCGCGCGTGAATCATGAGCTCGTGCCCTTGCGCCACGAGTTGCATAACGGCGATCACATCGAGATTCTTACTTCGGAATGGAGTCGGCCCAATCCCTCGTGGCTGGATTTCGTCATCACCGGCAAGGCGCGGGCGAACATCCGCAACTTCCTCAAGCAGCAGCAGCACGGCGAGGCCGCCCGCCTGGGTGCGCGTCTGCTCGATCGTGCCCTGGAAGGCATGCATACGAACATCGCCAATGTCGCTGCAGAACAGAAGCATATTCTGGTTCAGGAGCTGAAGTTGCCCGATTGGGATACCCTGCTCAGCGAGATCGGCCTGGGTAATCGGCAGGCGGCCCTGGTGGCGCGGCAACTCATTCCGGAGGCGGAAGAGAGTGCGGAAGGCCCGGGCAAGGGCCGGGTGCTGGCGATCCGCGGGACCGAGGGAGTGGTGGTGAATTTCGCCCGCTGTTGTCGACCGATCCCCGGTGATCCCATTCTGGGTTTTCTGTCCGCCGGCAAGGGTATTGTCGTGCATGCCGAGAACTGCCCCAACGTTGCCGAGTTCCGCAAACACCCGGAGCGCTGGATCGACGTACAGTGGGAGCCGGAAACCGAAGGTGTCTATCCGGTGAATGTCCGCATTGAGACCGCGAATCGCCGCGGTGTGCTGGCGGCCATCGCCTCCATTATCTCCGACCAGGAATCCAATATCGATTCCGTGTCCTTTGACGAGCGCGATGGCCAGTACACGACCATGAATTTCACCATCGAGGTGCGGAACCGCGCGCACCTGGCGCGCATCATGCGCGTGATTCGATCGAATGAAAGCGTGGTTCGCATCAACCGCGTCAAGGGATAGAACATCAGACTGGAGCTTGCATGAGCAGAAAGATCATTCAGACCGACAAGGCACCCAAGGCCATTGGCACCTATTCCCAGGCGGTGGCCTGCGGCACCACCGTGTATCTTTCGGGCCAGATTCCCCTGGACCCGGAATCCGGCGACCTGGTCGATGGCGATGTACGCGCACAGATTACGCGCGTGTTTGACAATCTGCAGGCGGTGGCGGAGGCCGCCGGTGGGGGATTGAACGATGTGGCCAAGCTGAATGTCTTTCTTACCGACCTGTCCCACTTCCCGCTGGTGAACGAGGTGATGGCTTCCTATTTCGCTGAGCCGTACCCGGCCCGTGCCGCCGTCGGTGTCGCCGCCTTGCCCAAAGGCGCGGCGGTGGAGATGGATGCCATCCTGGAACTTGGGTCCTGACCCCGCACTAGCCAGAACTCGTGCCGTCTTCGCGTGCCGGACATGGGTAGCGAAACCCGTCCCATTACCATACTGAAAGGCGTTGGACCGAACCTGGCGGCAAAGCTGGAGCGGCTGGGCTGGCACACGGTGCAGGATGTCCTGTTTCATCTCCCGTTCCGCTACGAGGATCGCACCCGCGTTACGCCCGTCGGTTCCCTGCGGCCGGGCCAGGCGGCGGTTGTTCTGGCAACGATCGAGGCGGCGGATGTGGCGTACCGGCGCCGGCGCATGTTGTTGTGCCAGATCTCCGACGGCACCGGGTCCCTCATCCTGCGTTTTTTCCATTTCAGTGGCGCACAGCAGAACAACCTGGCGCGCGGGCGGACCATTCGTTGCTACGGCGAAGTCCGGGCCGGGCCCAAGGGCCTCGAGATGGTGCATCCGGAATACGAATTCGTCGAGGCTACCGACACGCCGGTGACGGAATCCCATTTGACCCCGGTCTATCCCACGACCGAAGGCGTGCACCAGCTGACCGTGCGCAAATTCGTGGCCCAGGCGCTGGACCGCTTTCTCGACGGGGCGACCGAGTTGTTGCCGCAAGCCGTACTGGACGAGCTGGCGCTTCCGGATCTCAAAACCGCCTTGCGAACGGTACACCGTCCGCAAGATATGGAAGACCTCGCCTTGCTGGAGGCCGGCGATCACCCGGCGCAGCAACGCCTGGCCTTCGAGGAACTACTGGCTCACCACCTGAGTCTGCTCAAGCTGCGCGCCCGTACGCGCAGGCAATCGGCGCCGGCCATGACCCCGCCTGCGGACCGGGTCGCGGCCCTGCGCCAGTCGTTGCCGTTTCCCCTGACCGGGGCGCAGGAGCGGGTGGTCGGGGAAATCGCGGCCGACCTGTGTGCCGCGCACCCCATGCACCGGCTGGTGCAGGGCGATGTGGGTTCCGGCAAGACGGTGGTAGCGGCCCTGGCGGCGATGCAGGCCGTCGAGTCGAATTTCCAGGTGGCGATCATGGCCCCGACCGAATTGCTGGCGGAACAACACGCCGCGAATTTCCATCACTGGCTTGAGCCCCTGGACCTGCGGGTTGTGTCCCTGTCGGGAAAGCTGCGTGCACGCGAACGGCAGCATGCCCTGGAGGCCATCGGTACCGGGGCACCCGTGGTGGTTGGCACCCATGCCCTGTTCCAGCAGGGCGTCGAATTCGCTCATCTCGGTCTCGTCATTGTGGACGAGCAGCACCGCTTCGGCGTGCACCAGCGACTCGCCCTGCGCGAAAAGGGCAGTGTCGACGGCCGCGTGCCGCATCAGCTCATCATGACCGCGACCCCGATCCCGCGCACCCTGGCACAGACCGTGTATGCGGATCTCGACGTGTCCATCATCGACGAACTTCCACCCGGCCGTACGCCCGTGGAAACCGTGGCGGTTCCGGACAGTCGGCGTGCCGAAGTCGTGCAACGGGTGCGCGCCGCCGCCGGGGAAGGGCGGCAGGTGTACTGGATCTGTCCGCTGATCGAGGAATCCGAGACCCTGCAACTGCAAACGGCGACCGACACCGAGCTCGCCCTGCGCGAGGCCTTGCCGGCATTGCAGGTGTCCCTGGTGCATGGGCGGATGAAACCCGCGGACAAGGAAGCGGTGATGAGCCGGTTCAAGGCGCGCGAGATCGATGTACTGGTGGCGACAACGGTGATCGAGGTCGGGGTGGACGTGCCCAACGCAAGCCTCATGATCATCGAGAATTCCGAGCGCCTGGGTCTGTCACAGCTGCACCAGTTGCGCGGGCGCGTGGGTCGGAGCACGGTACAAAGCAGTTGCGTACTCCTGTACCAGTCGCCGCTGGGTGCTCTGGCCAAGCAGCGACTGGCGGCCATGCGGGAAACCAATGACGGATTCGAAATCGCCCGGCGCGATCTGGAGTTGCGCGGCCCGGGTGAACTGTTGGGCACTCGCCAGACCGGCGCACAGGCGTTTCACATTGCGGACATTGTTCGGGATCAGCGCCTGTTACCCCGGGTGCAGGCGGCGGCCAGGATTCTGCAGGAGCAGTACCCCGACCGTGTGGAACCCGTGATTCAGCGCTGGATCGCCCGGGCCGAGGAATATGCCCACGTATGACTTGGCATCGCGCCGTGGCTTTGGATAATACGCCCATGACAGCACTACCCCCCGCAGCAGGTCCGTTCCGCTATCATCCCGATCCCGTCTGGAAGCCCCGGGGGCGGATTCGTCAGGGCCAGTTGCCGGCGGACCTTCGGCCCTGGTTGCTGGACACCGCGTCCCTCACCCAGCGCGTCATCTCGATCTGCAGCGGTCAGTTCAGTGTCCGTGTATTGTCGCAACGCTGGACCCGGCCCATGCGCAACGAATGTCTGCGTCTCGGCATGCAGGCCGGTGGCCACGCCCTGGTGCGCCAGGTGGAGCTTCTGTGCAATGACGTCCCCCTGGTTTATGCGCGTACGGTCATTCCCCGTTCCACGCTGAGGGGCCGGGCGCAGCGCCTGGCGAAGCTCGGATCGCGGTCGCTCGGTGCCACCCTGTTCGCCGATCCCGCCATGCGTCGCAGCGAGCTGGAACTGGTTCGTCTGAGCAAGCGCGACGCCTTGTTCGCCCGTCTGGTGGATCTGGATCACGCCAAGGCGGACTGCCTGTGGGGCCGCCGATCGGTCTTCACCCTCTCGGGCAAACCCCTACTGGTGAGCGAAATCTTTTTGCCGGAGATCCGGGGAAAGCGCTTTTGAGCTGGACCGGGCGACTGGGGGACTATGCGCGCCTGATGCGCCTGCATCGGCCCATCGGGATCTTCCTGCTTTTGTGGCCGGCCCTGTGGGCCCTGTGGATCGCCGGCCACGGCCAGCCCGCCTGGCTGATCCTGGCTATCTTCGTTGCCGGCGTGGTGCTCATGCGCTCCGCCGGCTGCGTGATCAACGACTACGCGGATCGCGGCTTTGATCCCCACGTGGCGCGCACCCGGGACCGACCCCTGGCTACGGGCGCGGTCAGCACGCGCGAGGCCCTGGTTCTGTTTGTCGTCCTGTGCCTGATCGCTTTTGTGCTGGTACTGCAACTGAACCGCTTGACGATCGGTCTTTCATTCGTCGGTGCGTTTCTGGCGGCAAGCTATCCGTTCATGAAGCGCTATACCCATCTGCCGCAGTTCTATCTTGGGGCCGCCTTTGGTTGGGCCATTCCCATGGCCTTTGCCGCACAGACCGGCGCCGTGCCCATGGTGGCCTGGATCCTGTTCGCGGCGAACATCGCCTGGTCCGTGGCCTACGACACCATCTATGCCATGGTCGACCGCGATGACGATCTCAAGATCGGCGTGAAATCCACCGCCATTCTTTTCGGCTCGGGCGATCGCCTGATGGTGGGCGTGTTTCATCTCACCACCCTGGGGTTGCTGGCCTGGGTGGGGGCCCTGGCCGGTCGTGGCCTACCATACTATATAGGCCTCGCCGTCGCCGCGGGCCTGGCAATCCAGGAGCAGCGACTGATCGCGGAACGGGAACCGAAGGCGTGCTTCCGGGCTTTCCTGCATAATAACTGGCTCGGCGCAGCGGTCTACGCCGGACTGGTTGTCGACTACCTGGTGCGAGGATGATGAAACTATACGGATCTGAAACTTCTCCCTACGTACGCAAGGCACGAATCCTGATCAAGGAGAAAGGATTGCCGTGCGAGTGGATCAGGGAAGCGCCGGGGGATGTCGGGGCGCGCTTCGCCGAACTCAATCCCCTGGGCAAGGTACCGGTACTGGAACTCGATGACGGCATGGCCCTGTTCGATTCCCCGGTGATCGTGGAGTATCTGGACCGATTGCAGGGCGAGCCACTGATTCCCCTCGACGGTGAGGCCCGCTGGCAGGTGCAGAGGTTGCATGCACTTGCCGACGGTATCCTCGATGCCGTGGTCGCCCGGCTGATGGAGACGCGACGCCAGCCGATGCAGCAATCCCTGGAGGCTATGGAGAAACAGGAGCAAAAGATCGTCAACGCCCTGTTCCATATCGAGAAGCGGATTGACGAGAACAGCTACCTCGTCGGTGGGAAGTTTTCCATGGCCGATCTCGCGCTGGGCGTGGCGCTGCAATACATCGACTTCCGCTATCCCCATGACTGGCGTTCCCGTACGCCCCGTCTCGCCTACTGGCTCGCCGGCATCAGTACGCGACCGGCTTTCCCGGAGACCGAACCGCCAGGTATGGGACGCGTTCCGGACTCGGCACACTGAGTTTGTTCGGCGGCACATGACAGGCCCAGACCCACTTCGTTACGCCGTATTCGGAAACCCGGTTTCCCATTCCAAATCACCGCGCATCCACTCCCTGTTCGCGAAGCAGTTTGGAATTGAACTGGAGTACCTCGCCATTGAGGCGCCGCTGGACGATTTCGCCGGGGCAGTCCGGCGCTTCCGTGATAAAGGCGGGAACGGCTGCAATGTCACGGTTCCCTTCAAGCGCGAGGCCTGGGAGCTGGCCGACCGCCGCACCGGCCGCGCGGAACTGGCCGGTGCGGTGAATACCCTGCAGTTCGATGCCGACGGGACCATCCTCGGTGACAACACCGACGGGATCGGTCTGGTCCGGGACCTCACGGTTAATCTGGATACCCGGCTGTATGATCGCCGTCTGCTGGTGGTTGGCGCCGGGGGCGCGGTGCGGGGCATCCTCGGTCCGCTGCTGGAACAGGCGCCGCGGGAACTGGTTCTGGCCAATCGCACCGTCGCGCGGGCGGAGGAGCTTGCAGGGGTGTTCGCCGCCGTGGGACCGGTCCAGCCTTCCGCCCTTGACGCCCTGGCCGGACGAAGCTTCGATCTGGTTATCAACGGCACTGCCGCCAGTCTTGCCGGCGCTGTTCCGGAGCTGCCGGACGGGCTGTTTGCACCGGGGGCTCTGGCCTACGACCTGATGTACGCAGACGGATCCACCCCGTTTCTGGACTGGGCCGAGGAGCGTGGTGCAGCTCGACTCGCCGACGGCCTGGGTATGCTTGTCGAGCAGGCCGCGGAATCCTTCCTGCTTTGGCACGGTCAACGCCCGGACACCGGGCCGGTCATCCGCGAACTGCAGGGCCACTAAGGCCCCAATCCGCCGCTCGTCGCCGGTAATCTGCCGCATATCTGGAGTCCCCGGATTCCGGGAGAATCCCGGAGCATCGACTATATTTGGGTATGTCGGCCGGAGAAGAAGGTCATCAGGATGACCAACAAGAAACCTCTCCAGGCTCACAACGGACCGGGGGACCCCGTTGCATGAGTGCAGTAACCCAACAAGCCAGCGCTGGTAGCGCCCTTCCCGCGGCCTATCGGCTGGATGACTATGTCATCGACCGTGTCCTCGGGCACGGCGGCTTTGGTATTACCTATCTCGCGCGCGACACCAAGCTGAATGCGTGGGTCGCGATCAAGGAATACTTCCCCCGTGCCCTGGCAGCGCGCGATGCCAGTTTCACGATTACCCCGATCACCGAAGCCTCAACCGGCGGCGTCGACGACTACCGCTGGGGCCTGCAGGAGTTTCTCAAGGAGGCGCGTGCTCTCGCGCGGTTCAAGCACAACCACATCGTTCGCGTCCTTCGTGTCCTCGAGGCCAATGGAACGGCCTACATGGTCATGGAGTATGAGCAGGGGGAGAGTCTGGCCGAGACGCTCAAGCGCAGCGGCGGGTTCCTGAACGAAGCGAAGCTGATGCAGATATTCCTGCCCGTGCTGAGCGGACTGCAGGCAGTACACGATGCCGGTCTGCTGCATCTGGACATCAAGCCGGACAACATCTATCTGCGCCGTGACGGCCAGCCCATGCTGATTGATTTCGGGTCTGTGCGTCAGGTGAAGTCGGGTACCACCCGAACCGACAAGGTGGCGCTCACACCGGCCTACTCCGCCATCGAACAGTATCCGGGGCTGGGCGACACTGGCCCCTGGAGCGACATCTATTCCATCGGCGCGACACTGTACCGCTGCGTTACCGGAAAAGCGCCGGTGGATTCCCTGGCGCGCTACAAGGCGAAACAGACCAACCGGGTCGATCCCTACATCTCGGCAACGGAATTCGAGCGCCCGCTGTTTTCGCACCACATTCGCGAGTGCATCGATCTGGCGCTGGAACTGAATCCGGACGATCGTCCCCACAGCGCGGCGCAGCTGCAGAAAGGTCTCATGGGTCAGCGGATCACGGAGGAGGGGTCCCGCAAGGTCGTACGGCCTTCCGGCAACCTGAACTACGAGGCAATCCCGCAGCACCATCTGGACATTCAGCCGCGGCGCAGGCGTCGCACGCGCGGACGGCTTGAGAGCCTGTTCTTCACCAGCGTCCTGTCGGTGGCCGTGGCCGTGTTTGCCTTGCAGCTGATGGTCCGGTTCGGTGTGATGTCGCAGGATGATGTGTTTAACCGGGTCTCCTATCTTCGTGACGAAACCATGCGCGCCTCAAAGGCGAAAGTCGTCCAGCTGGACAAGATGCTGTACGACAAATGGCGCATCCACCTGTTGCCCCAGAGACAAGCCGTGCAAACGGCGAGCGCGGCTCCCGCGCCAATGGTTGCGAAAAAGAAGAAACTACCCTTCGCGACGGATCGAAATGTCGTCAAGGTCCTGGGTGGCCATCAGGGCGCGATCGAGTCCCTTGCGTTCCTCGGCACCAATACCCTGGCCGCGCTGGATAACCGCGGCGATGTCCGGATCTGGGACACCGTTAGCGGAAAGACCCTGAAACGGTTCCGCAATCGCGATGCCGGAACGATTGGAATTGCCGCCAGTGCCGACGGTCACTGGCTCGCACGCAGCCAGGGCGACAAGGTTATGTTGTGGGATGCAATCGCAGGCGAACCGGGTCCCACGCTGGACGGGTTCGCCGATACACCGAGCGCGATGGGTTTTACGCCCGATGGTACCCGTCTCGCGGTGATTGAGGGCAAGAAGTCGATCTCCGTGTGGACCCTGGCCGATCACAAGCTGGTCTATCGCATCGACCAGAAAGACGATGAGAAGCCGCACGACATTACCGCGGTTTCGTTCTCGCCCAATGGTCGCTTGTTCGCCACCGCCAATGACGATGGCAAGGTTACGATCTGGTCCGTGGGCAATGGCGCCGAACTCTCGGAGATCACGGCCCGCAAGGCCGGGAACAAGGTCGACGGTCTGCAGTATTCCACCGACGGTGCATGGCTGGCCACCAGCGGGCCCGACGGTTTCCTGAAACTGTACGACTCCGATGCCGATCCCCATGACAAGTTGCTGAGCGATCTGCCGGCCGATGTGGATACCATCGCCTTCAGTCACGATCGGCGCTGGGTCCTGACCGGCGGCGACACCAAGACCATCCAGCTCTGGAATATTGACAAGGCGAAGTTGGCCAAGGAGTGGCCCGCGGGCGACAAGCAGGTCAGTGCGCTGGCGATCTCTCCCGACGACAAGCTTGTCGCCTCCGGCGGTGCGGACGGAAAGATCCGGATCTGGAACTGAGCCTGGCCCCGCCCAAATCGCCACATATTATCCCGGTTTGCAAAAACGCCCGGACCGTGTTTTCGTGTGCACCGGTCACGGGGAAATAGCGTGAAAGAAAAACCGTCACTGGAAACGACCCGCGCGGAAAATGATGCGCGCTGGTCCGGGCGACTGGATGAAGTCCGCGCCGGGGAGCTGTTGACGGCGCTGGACCCCTTCGCCAAGGCCTATCTCGGCCTGTTTCTGGCCATCGACCGAACCCTTTCCCCCGAGCGGCGCGTGCAGGAGATCGCCGGACCGGAACTGGCGCAGGCGGCGCTGCAGGGCATGGCCGCAACGGTGCGTCGCGGTGGGCTGCCCACACCCGCTGAAATCGGTGCCGCGCGAATCCGCCGCGAAGAGCTTCCGGAATCCTATGTGGTACTGGCTGGTGCCAATATGATCGCCGCCGCGTCGCCCGATGAACTGTTACAACTCCCTGCCGATACCCTGGCCGCGATCCTGTGTCTGCATTATGCGAATGCATCGGAGCACGATGCCCCGTGGGTATCACGTCTGGTGCATGAACACCAGCCGGTGGCGGCGCCGGCGCTGCGGGACTTCTGGCTGGAACTGGTGCGCGGTGACCAGGATTTTCTCCCGGGTTTCGAGCAGGTGCTCAAGGAAGCCGATCTCAACCGGGTGCTGGCGGAGACTGTGGTTCCGTTGTTGCGCGAGTGGAACCGGTGCACCGATGCCGTATTGAAGGACCTGCTGCACGCGGCCATGTGTTGCGCGGACCATTACGAACTCCTGGAAGTGGTAGAAGACCATTTGCGCAGCGAGCCGGTCACCCGGGTACGCCGGCGCGTATACTGGCTGGCGGCCGCGTTCCTGATGGAACCCCAGAAATACGGTAAGGATCTGCTGGATATTATTGGCCGCACGCGGGAGAAGGTGATGCGTCTGCTGGACTTCGCCTATCCCATGTTGCAACGGGGCTTCGTCCGTTTGCCTCCCATGGAGCTCGCGCACCTGATCCGCATCATTGCACCCGTCATTCGCCCACACCAGGATTCGCGCGATCGCGACGACGACAATATGCCCAAGGTGTTGTGGCTCATCGACACCCTGGGGCATGACCGGAATACCGAAGCCGCCGACGCTATCGAATGGCTGCAGGGAGTGCGCGTGATGGGTGTATACGAAGACGCACTCGTACAGGCCGCGAACGCTCAGCGCGAAACATCAGGACATGCTTGATCCGCTTTCCGCTCCAGAGCGGATACCCTGCCGTCCCTGAGGCCGGGGATCAGGGAAGTTTCTTGAAGAAGCGACCGCTGCGGGGCAGGTAGTGGTTGTTCGGATTCCACGACACGATGACCGCGGTGGCATGACCCATGATGAGCTTGCGATCCACCAGGCCGAAGTAGCGCGAGTCGGCGCTGTTGTCGCGGTTGTCCCCCAGTCCCAGGTACTTGCCGGCCGGGACCTGGATCGGCGGGAAGTTGCTCTCGGTCGACCCGCCCCGCATCACCATCACCGGGTGATTTGATGCACCCAGCTTCTCGGTTTCGAAACGGTGGCTGGCGCGCGCCCGTTCGCTGAGGGCCGCCGCGTACCGGGGATCCAGCGGCTTGTAGCTGAGCGCCTTGTCGTTGATGAAAAGGACATTGTTGCGCATGGCCACGGTATCGCCGGGAACGCCGACCACGCGTTTCACCAGGCGCTCGCCGGTGAGCGAAGAACTGATAATTACGATCTGCCCGCGCTTGGGCGCGCCCCAGGTCGCCAGGTGGATACTGGTGAATGGGACCTTGAGGTCGTAGGCCAGCCGGTTCACGAAGATGATATCGCCCTCCAGGATGGTGGGCTTCATGGAGCCGGTGGGCACATTGTTCCAGTCCGCGATGGCGGAACGGGCGCCAAAGATCACGACAGCCAGCACGGCGATGTCGCGCAGCCATTTGAGCCAGGGGATTATCCGGGCCCGCATTTCATCATTTATTTTCATCCTTCCTCGAGATATTCGTCTTTCAGATCGCAATAGTGTTGTGCCGAGTATTCGAACCAACGCATCTCGGCATCGTTAAGGGGCCGGACTCTCTTCGCCGGCGCGCCCAGATAGAGATAGCCGCTCTCCAGTTCCTTGCCCTCGGTGACCAGGCTGCCGGCCCCGAGGAATACATGGGGTCGCAGGATGGCCCCGTCCAGAATGGTGGAGCCAATACCGATCAGGCAGCGATCCTCGATGGTGCAGCCATGGACGGTTACGTTGTGGCCGACGGTGACCTCGTCGCCGATGTGCACGGCCCAGCCGTCCGGCACTTCCTTGTAACCGTGGGTGACATGTACCACGGTGCCGTCCTGGATGTTCGAACGCTTGCCGATGCGGATGGAATTCACGTCGCCACGTACCACGGCCCCGGGCCAGACGGAACTGTGTTCGCCGATGACGACGTCCCCGATGACCGCGGCCTCGGGGGCAACGTATACCCCGTCACCGAGTTCCGGCATCTGCTTGCGATAGGGACGAACCGCCATGCCTACCTCAGGGTCACCAGTTCTTCCGCCGCCGTCGGGTGGATGGCAACGGTGTTGTCGAAATCCTTCTTGAGCGCACCCATTTTCACCGCAACGGCGAAGCCCTGGATGATTTCATCGGCGGCGTAGCCAATGACATGACAACCGACAATCTTCTCCTGGCTTCCCGCGGTCACCAGTTTGACCACGGTCGCCGGCCGGCGTTCGCCGAGTGAGTACAGCGTGTTGCTGAAGCGCGATTGATAGACATTGATACCGTCTTCCCCGTATTGCGCCCGCGCCTCGTCCTCGCTCAGGCCCACGGTGCCGATCGGCGGGTGGCTGAACACGACGCTGGGGATGTTCTCGTAGTCCAGCTTTGCCTGCACCTGGTTGTCGAACAGGCGGTCAGCCAGCCGGCGCCCGGCGGCGATGGCCACCGGCGTTAGCGCGACCCTGCCGGTGATGTCGCCGACCGCGTATACGTTGTGGATGTTTGTGTTCTGGTACTCATCGGTGATGATGTAGTCGTTGTCGTCCGTCTGCACGCCGGCGTTTTCCAGACCGAGACTGCCCAGGTTCGGTTCGCGCCCGATGCACCAGATGACGCTGTCGAAACCCGTCAGGTCTTCGCCGCTGCCGCTGGCGAGATTGATGCCGCCGTCCTTGCCCGGTTCCAGTGCCTCCAGTTCGATGCAGGTCAGGACGTTGACCCCGGCGAACTGCATTTCCTCCATCAGGGTTTCGCGCAGGGCGGCGTCGAAACTGCGCAGGAAGGTCTCGCCGCGAAGCAACAGCGTGACACGCGAACCCAGGGCGTTGAGCAGGCCGGCGAACTCCACGGCGATATAGCCCGAACCGATGATGGCGACATGTTTTGGTTGCTGTTCGAGTTCGAAAAAGCCGTCGCTGGTGATGCCGAGCTCGGCACCCGGAAGAGGGGGGACCATGGGTCGGCCACCGACCGCAATCATTACATGCTCACCGCTGATGGTTTCGCCGTTGACGATGACGCTGTTGTGGCTATGGAACTGTGCGAAGCCGTGGATGAAGTCCACACCCGAGATCTCCAGGTTCCGCTTGTAGATCCCGTTGAGGCGTGTGACGTAGGCATCGCGCGCCTGTTTCAGTTGTGACCAGTCGAAGGATTTGCGTTCGATGTCGAAGCCGTAGTCGGCCGCAAGCTCGAGCGTGTCGGCGACCCCGGCCGCGTTCCACATGACCTTCTTCGGTATGCAGCCCACGTTCACACAGGTGCCACCCAGGACACCCTTCTCCACCAATGCCACCTTGGCGCCGTAGGACGCGGCCCGACGGGCCGCGGCAATGCCGCCGCTGCCGCCGCCAATGACGAGGAAATCATAGTGTCGCGACATGGTCTTTGTCGTTCTCTATTTCGACTCGAGCGCGTCAGTGTATCAGAACTGTCCGCCGCCGCCCTGCCACTGCAATGGTGGCTCCAGCAGCAGCGCCTGCTGCTCGCGCAGGGTCAGGACCTGTTCCTCCCAGTACCGGTCGCTGCCGAACCAGGGAAAGGCGATGGGGAAAGCGGGGTCGGACCAGCGTTGCGCCAGCCAGGCGCTGTAGTGCAACAGACGCAGGGTGCGCAGGGATTCGACCAGTTGCAGTTCACGTACGTCAAAATTGCAGAAAGCGGTATAACCTTCGAGCAGGATGCCGAGCTGGCGTTCCTGTTCCTCGCGCTCGCCGGAAAGCAGCATCCACAGGTCCTGCACTGCGGGACCCGTACGGCAGTCGTCGAAGTCGACGATGTGGGGCCCGCTGTCGGTCCACAGCAGGTTGCTCAGGTGGCAGTCCCCGTGCAGCCGGATGTCCTGTACGGAACCGGCCTCTTCATAGCGTTGCGTGACGAGGGACAGCAACTGCTCGCCCAATGACCGGTAGGCCTCGACCAGGTGGGGCGGGATCGCTTCGTGTCCCATCAGGTAGCGTACGGGTTCGCTGCCGAAGGACTCGACCGTAAGCCGCGGCCGGTGGCGGAAGGGGCGGGCCCGGCCGAGGGCGTGCAGGCGCCCCAGGTAGCGCCCGAGTACGCGGTAATGCTCGTCCGTATTGAGCTCCGCCACCCGTCCGGGTTGCCAGGGGAACAAGGTGTAGCGGAAACCCGCGTGGCGATGCAGAGTCTGGTTTTTCTCATCCACCAGAGGCGCCACCGCCGGGATTTCGTGCTCGCGCAATTCGGCAGCAAATCCGTGTTCTTCCAGGATCTGCTCATCGCTCCAGCGCCCGGGGCGGTAGAACTTGGCCGCCAGTGGCGGCCCGTCTTCCACCCCGATACGGTAGACACGGTTCTCGTAGCTGTTCAGGGCCAGCAGTTCCCCGGTACAGCGGAATCCCTGCTGTTCTACCGCGTCCAGGATCACCTCCGGCAACAAGGCATCGTAGGGATGGGTAGTCTGGCTCACGGCGCGTCTCTTGTGGTTCGGGTTCGAGGGCGTTTAGTCTTGCAGCGGTATTGTGACAGACGAAGATGGACGAACCTATGGCTGCTACCGATTCAAGGGAAAACCCGCTGCTGGACCTTTCCGGGCCGCCGCGTTTCAGCGCCATCCGGCCGGAACACGTGACTCCCGCCCTGGACGCGGTGCTGGCCGAGGCCGGTGCCTTGCGCGAGCGTCTGCTGGACGCCGGACCGCCCTGGACCTGGGACCGTTTCGTGCAGCCGCTGGAGGACATGAACGAGCGCGTGCATCGGGTATGGTCCCCGGTTTCGCATCTCAACTCGGTGTGCAACAGCGAGGAACTGCGCCAGGTGTACCAGGCGGGCCTTCTCCGCTTAAGCGAATACGCTACCGACCTGGCCCAGGACGAGCGTATCTACGAGGCCTACCGCGCCATCGCCGACGGTCCCGAGTACGAGCGCCTGGAGACGGCACAGAAAAAGATCATCGACAACACGCTGCGCGATTTTCGGCTCGCCGGCGCGGACCTGGAACCGGACGCCAAGCAACGGTTCAAGCAGGTGCAGCAGGAACTTGCCACCTTGGGCAGCGAGTTCCAGAACCATGTGCTCGATGCCACCGGTGCCTGGGACCTGCGCCTGCAGTTGGAGGAAGAGGTGGCCGGTTTGCCGGATTCGGCGCTGGAAGACGCGCGTCGTGCGGCCGGGTCCGTTGGTATCGAGGGTTGGCGCTTCACCCTGGACGGGCCCTCGTACCAGGCCTTTGTAACCTACGCGGATCGGCGCGATCTTCGCCGACGGATGTACGAGGCTTACGTCTGCCGCGCCAGCGACCAGGGACCCACGGCTGGCCAGTGGGACAACGGACCGTTGATCGCGCGCATGTTGACCTTGCGCCACGAAACCGCGGACCTGTTGGGCTACGCGAACTTTGGCGAGTATTCCCTTGCCAGCAAGATGGCGCGTAACGTGGAAGAGGTGCTGGAGTTTCTCGAGGACCTGGCACAGCGTTCGAAGCCGGCGGCACAGACAGAATTCGATACGCTCCAGGCTTTTGCCCGCGAGCGCGATGGCATTGATGCCTTGCAGGCCTGGGACGTGGCCTACTACTCGGAAAAGCTGCGCGAACAGAAGTTCGCGATCTCTCGTGAGGCGCTGCGTTCGTACTTTCCCGTGCCGCAGGTCCTCGATGGTCTGTTTGCCATCCTCGACCGACTGTACGGCATGCGCGTGCGCCCGGTGGAGGACGCCGAGACCTGGCACCCGGATGTGCAGGTTCATGAAATCGAAGACGAAGATGGCAAGCTTCGCGGTCGCTTCTACCTCGATCTGTATGCGCGCACGAACAAGCGTAGCGGGGCCTGGATGGATGACTGCATTGCGCGCAAGCGGCTCGGACAGGGTGTCCAGCTGCCGGTCGCCTTTCTCGTATGCAACTTTTCGGCCCCGCCCCCCGGGCGCCCGGCGCTCCTGGCCCACGACGAGGTCACGACCCTGTTTCACGAATTCGGCCATGGCCTGCACCACCTGCTCACCCGCGTGGACTACGTGAGCGTGTCGGGCATCAATGGCGTCGCCTGGGACGCGGTCGAACTGCCCAGCCAGTTCATGGAGAACTGGTGTTGGGAGCGGGAGGCGCTGGATCTGATCGGGCGCCACGTGGATACCGGTGAACCCATTCCCGACGAGTTGTTCGGGCGCATGCGCGCCTCACGAAATTTTCACGCCGCCATGCAGATGGTACGGCAACTGGAGTTCGCGCTGTTCGACATGCGGCTCCACAGTGAATTCGATCCCGCGGGCATGGACACGGTACAGGACCTGTACGACCGCGTGCGGGCGCAGGTGGCGGTGGTTCCCGCGCCGGCCTTCAGCCGGTTCCAGAACGGTTTCATGCATATCTTTTCTGGCGGATACGCCGCGGGCTACTACAGTTACAAGTGGGCCGAGGTGCTGTCAGCCGACGCCTTCAGCCGCTTTGAGGAAAACGGTATCTTTGATCGTCGCACGGGCCTGGAGTTTTTGCAGGCCGTGCTGGAGCAGGGCGGTTCGCGGGACGCAATGGAGCTTTTCATCGAATTCCGTGGCAGGGAACCGCGTATCGATGCGCTTTTGCGGCACGCCGGACTCGCCGCCTGAACCGGACCGGAGGACGAAATGAAGCGGAGTTTCATGGTGTTGGTCCTGGCCCTGTTGGCCGGTGTGGCGCACGCGGAAACCGTGTACATCACCGATCAGCTGTACGTCAGTCTGCGTCCGGCCCAGAACAACGACGGACCGCCGATCAAAACGGAACGGACCGGCACTGCCCTGCAGGTCCTGGGTCGGGACAATGGCTTCGTGCAGGTAAAAGACCCATCGGGCGACCAGGGCTGGATCGCGGATCGGTATCTCACCTCCGAACCGCCGGCTCGGGTGAAGTTGGACGGGCTTGCCCTGAAACTCGACGAGATGCAGGCCCAGCTGGTCAAGGCCGAATCCGCGCGCAAGGCGGCGGAAGCCGAGGTGCAGCAGGTGAAACAGGCACAGGCTACGGCGATGTCTCCGGAGACGAAAAGCACGATCGTCTGGCTGTTGGTCGCGTTTGCTATGCTTGTAGTCGGGTTTGTCGCCGGCGTGATCTGGCTGCGCGAGGTCAACCGGAAAAAACTGGGCGGGATGTATCTGAGGATCTGACCATGAAACGATTCGCAACAACGCTTCTGCTGTTTGCCGGTCTATGCACGGTTCTGCCCGCCGGCGCGGCGCGGATGTACAAGATCACCGACGAAAACGGCAACGTGACCTACACGACCCGCCCACCCAGCGCCACCGAAGGCGCGCAGGTGGAGACCACCAACATCAGTGGGGGCGAAGGCTTCGAGAGTGACTCCGCGAAGATGGACGAGATCGCGCGCGATCATCCAGTGACCTTGTATGTAGTGGCCGCCTGCGCAGGCTGCGATCTCGCGCGCAGTTACCTCAACAAGCACCACATTCCGTTCACCTCCAGGGATGTAAACAAGGACCCGAAGGCCAGGGACGAATTGAAGAAGGTCGCCGGTTCCCTCAGCGTCCCGACCATCACCATCGGCGACAAGGTGTTGAACGGGTACCTTGAGTCCGTCCTGGAGCAGGAGCTGGCGGCAGTCGGCTACCCCGTGGGCAAGAATGCGCCCGCGGTCGCGCCGGCCGGAGGCGAGGAGGGAGAGGCGAACGCCGATCAGATTACGGGCGAGGAAGGCGCAGGTACCGCAGAGGAATCTGGCGGAGAACAATAGGCAATCCGGCGCCATCGATGGCGCCGGGCCTGGTGCACCAGCCGGGTCAACAGGCAATATCCCTGAATGAAGATCGTCAGCTGGAACGTCAATTCGCTGCGCGTGCGCCTCCAGCACGTCCTCGACTGGCTCGAGGAAAATCGCCCCGACGTGTTGTGTCTGCAGGAGACCAAGGTCCAGGACGAGAACTTCCCCACCGCCGAGTTGCAGGAGGCCGGCTACCATTCCGTCGCTAGTGGCCAGCGCACCTATAACGGCGTGGCTATCCTCAGCCGCAAGAAGCCGGACGATGTGCTGACGGAATTCGGGAACGTCGACACCGAGCAAAAACGCACGATCGCGGCCAGTTTCGGTTCGGTGCGCGTGGTCAATGTCTATGTCCCCAACGGTTCCGAAGTCGGTTCGGAAAAGTTTGCCTACAAGCTTGGCTGGCTCGCGGGGCTGGAGGAATTCCTGGCCGAGGAAATGAGGCGCTATCCCCGGCTGGTGATCGTGGGAGATTTCAACATCGCTCCCGAGGACCGGGATGTGTACGACCCCGTGGCCTGGAAGGGTGCGGTGCTGTGCAGCGAGCCGGAGCGCGCGGCCCTGCGCGACATCATGACGCTGGGTCTGGACGATGTGTTTCGCAAGTTCGAGCAGGAAGCCGCCAGTTTCTCATGGTGGGATTATCGTGCCGCCGGCTTCCGACGGAACAATGGCCTGCGCATCGATCTGGTCCTGGCCAGCGCGGACATGGCGAAACGGTGTTCGGCGTGTTACGTGGACAAGGCGCCGCGGGCCCTCGAACGACCATCGGATCATGCGCCCGTGGTCGCCGAGTTTCATGACTCCTGACTACTGCGTGAATCCGTATACGTCCCGCAAATAGCTACCCAGACCGGCATAGTCCCGGGTCTGTGCCGGGATCAGCCGCTTGTTCTTCTTGCTGAAGCGATTGAAGAAGCGTTCCAGGGGCAGTTTCGCCTCCGGCGCCAGCAGCGCATCGACGATCTTCTTGCGGACCGCTGCGGGGATTCGCTTGCTCGCGGAGAAGCCCTGGTTCGTCAGCCCGCGGCTGGTCCAGATCACTCGCCCGGCCTTCTTATGGGCCTTTTGCAGCTTGAAGAACATCTTGTCCCTCATGACGCCAGCCATACAACCGCCGTCCATCACCCTGGAGGTAAATACTCAATATATCGGATGTTCCTGGGCCAAAATTTGACAACTATTTGAATTTCATATGAAAAGTTCAATTTTTTGCTTTAAATGGTAGACACTAATAAATGATTTATCACTTG
>JARRJV010000008.1 GCA_037388825.1 Acidiferrobacteraceae bacterium
TATCACCAGTGCGGTATTCATGGTGGTTTATCTTGCAGTCCTGGCCGCCCACTGGCGCCTGGTCAGCGAGTGTGGGGGTCGTCGCGGCATCATCGTCATCGGTCTGCTGGTAGTCGCCGCGGTGTTCATTATCCTGCAACGGCATTTGTGGCAAACGGATCGACTGGCATTCTGGACCGTGTGGGGTGTGTTCGCCGCGAGCCTGATCCTGGAGGCGGTATATCGGCAACTGCGCGGGCGGGCTTTTGCTTCCGCCACCGAACCCGGGAGTAGCCGGGGCGGGTGACAGGTTGTTCTGGTTTTGCCGCACCCGTTCTATGGAACCGCGGATACCGACTTCAGTCGTATTGCCCGCAGGACCTGATAGCTCGCCCAGCCAATGGGTCCGAACAGGAACGTCAGCACCAGGCACGGCACGACCCACCCATGATGGATTCCATGGTATTGGGCATCCTTCACGATCCAGCTTCCGACCAGGAGATCGAAGGCCAAATAGTGTACCCATCCGGCGATCAGGAGAAAGGGATTGGCAAACAGTCGTTGCACCTCGGCAAGAGAGGAGAAGCCGCCATTGCTGTGGCCGATGAAAACGCTGATCAGCGCCGTATACACGATCGCGTAGACGAAGCTGTAGCCCCCGGAGCCAACGACACGTCGGGTCCAGCGCCAGCGTGGTGCGAGAATCAACAGCAGCCACGCGGGCAGGATTGCGGTGTTCAGGATCGAAAACAGGATATCGGCGTTCATGGTTCCTCCCGCATCAGGCCGGGCTGATGCCCGCGGCAGCGATGCCTGGTTGTTGGATACGGCGTTTGCGTCGCAGATGCAATTCGATCACGAAAACATTGATCACCAGTCCCATTAACATGGTTGGGCCGAAGATCACGGGCGCCTGCAGGCCGAACAGCATCACGCCTGCGATCATCAGGCCGCGCATGGTCACGGGCACAAATCCCACGGCGAGCATGCGTAGCATCCACTGGCGATGTTCGGCGATGCGCTTTTGTCGGATCCGCACTACCCCCATGAACAGCGAGACAAGGAATGCAATCCCGATGATGCTCGAGACCACGAGTTCAATCGGTCCGCCGAAGGGCATGACGATTCCAATCGCAATACCCACGGGTCCGAGGATCGATCCGATGGCGACGAGCAAGCGGCCATTCCAGCGGTGCAGTGCGGGACGGCGGTCGCGCACGCGCCGCGACAGTTGGAGCGGTGCCAGCAGCATGAACAGGAATGCCGGCGCCACGTGCAGGGCGGTCATTACGGGCCGCGCCTGGTAGCGGGGCATTTGTTGCAGATACCATTCCCGGCCGGGAGGCGGGTTGGTCCGTTCAACGAAAGCGGTGTCCGGCTGGGGTAAATAATGGGCAAGGGCGGACCACGCGCCGATCAGGCTGAGCAGGATGATGGCGGTCCACAAGAGCTTCTGACGACGGGCTGGTTTCATGGCAATCCCTCCTTGGGGCGGCTGATGTTGACACTGTAAACATCAATGTTTACGGTGTCAACATATTCTTGTAGACTGGGTTTATGGCTGGAAAACGCGAAACCAGGCTTTATCACCACGGGGATCTGCGGAACTCACTACTGGCTGCAGCCGAGAAGTTGCTGCGTGAGCAGGGGGCCGCGGATATCAGCCTGCGCGAGGTGGCCAAGGCGGCCGGCGTCAGTCACACCGCGCCGTATCGGCATTTCCAGGACAAGAGCAGCCTGTTGCAGGCCCTGGCAGCCATTGGCTACGGACGGCTCCGCGACGCCTTGCAAGACGTTCGCGCGAACCATGCCGCGCAGCCCGATGAGGCCCTGCTGGCCGCGGGTGAGGCCTATGTGATGTTGGCCGTGGACAATCCGGAGATGACGCAACTCATGTTTGGCGGTGTGTTGCCGCGCGAGGTCAGCGAAGCGGAGCTCATGGAGTGCTCAGACAGTGCGTTCAATGCCTTGCTGGAAATTGTGGATCTGGGTCTGGAGCAGGGCATCTACAAGGAGAAGGACCGCATGGAAATCGCCCTGGCCGCATGGTCCATGGTCCACGGCCTGTCCATGTTGATTACCGCCGGGCAGCTTGCCCAATACGCCAGCGACCCGAAATCGGTGCGCTCCCTCGCGCGAGGGGTAGGGGAGAAGCTGCTGCGCGGACTCAGTTGATTCGGATCCGCTACGCTTTCCTCTGTGCTACAGGCTTCCGTCCCTGGTTGGGTTGTCTTCCCTCGAACAGATCCGTATCTTTTTTCAGGGCATCAAACAGAAACGCCATCAGCGCCTTCACCCGTGCGGTATGACGCAGATCGGGATGGGTCAAGACCCACAACTCAATCGTGAGCGGCTCCAGCGGCTTGCCGACCCGTACCAGGCGCGGATCCGCATCACCCAGATAACAGGGCAGGAAGGTAAGGCCCATGCCCTCGGCTGCCGTGTTGAGCACGGCCTGGGTGATACTACTGGAAAATACGACCTGTCTGTCGGCCTGGGCCTTCTTCTTCCAGATATGGGGCACCAGCCACTCGGGAGTTCCGGTAATCATGGCCCATTTCTGTTCCTGTATTGGCTGTTTGCCGTGTTGCTGCAGGTACCTTGGCGAGGCAAACATGCCAAACCGAAAATCACATACCTTGCGGCCGAGGCTTGCATCCGGCGGCTTCCGGGTTGCGCGGATGGCGACATCGGCTTCCCGTCGTCCCAGGTCCAGCGCCGAAGTGCCGCCCAGCATCTCGATCGATACCTCCGGATGAAGCTTGCAGAATTTCGCCAATAGGGGCGGAGTAATGTGCGCGGCCATCCCTTCCGGCGCGGTGACCCGGATCTTGCCCTGCAGGCGCATGTCCTGGCCAAGCACTTCCCGGCTCAGGGCATGGACCTCGCTTTCCACGCGCTCGGCATAGCGCAGGGCGGTTTCGCCGGCCTCGGTCATCTTGTAGCCGTCGGGCAGGCGCTCGAAGAAGCGCACTCCGGTCTTGCCCTCGATGGCGTTGACCTTGCGGAAAATCGTGCTGTGATTCTGTCCCAGGGCGCGGGCGGCCCCGGACAGGCTGCCGGCCCGGCAAACCGCCAGGATCACCTCCAGATCGCTCCATTCCAGCTCCATGTTTCCTGCGGAAGCAGCGGATCCGGCTGGAATTGCACTCATTTCTCGTCTCCCGTGGTGGTTCTGGGCTGTGCATTTATGCAAGTACACTTTTCGATTATAGGGAATTCCTTTGTGAAACCCAACACCCTAGACTTCTTTCTCATGAGGGGCTCACAGGGAGCTTCACCGAAACGAGACTGGGAGGAGAGCATGAATCCATTTACCGCACATACCCGGGAACAGGGCGTGACCTATATCGAGCACATGATCTTCGCCCTAGCCATCGCCGCCCGCCTGTTTGCCAGCGTAATCGCCTTCGCGGCCCACGGAGTCTTTCCGTTCATCGGCATCCGCAAGGAGCTGGACCTGGAGGTCACCGCCGAATTCATTCGCCAGCAGAACGACTGGATCGAGGGCAAGAAGAAGGAGATCCGGTCGGCATTGACTGCCTGAAGATTTGGCTGGTTCGAAAACCCTGTCACAAACACAACACATTGGAGAAACGATCATGACCACTACATCCGAAAGCACAAAAGAGAATATCGCCGTCGCTGCTGCCTCGCTGAAGTTTGAGGACCTTCTGACCAGCCAGCTCCAGGGCGTCGACGGCACCGAGGTCGTCGTCAGCATCACCACGGTTCCGCCGTACACCACGCTGCCCACCCATTGGCACCCCGGAGAAGAGTTTGCCTACGTGCTGGAGGGTTCCTTTCTATTGCACCAGGACGGAAAGCCCAATGAGGCCTACAAGAAAGGTGATGTCGGCGTTGTGCCGCTGAAGCAGGTCCACACCGTGTCCACCCTGGATGAAGGTGCGACCGTCCTGATCTTCCGCGTGCACGAGGCGGGTCAGCCGGGCCGGATACTGGTGGACTAGTCGGAAGGCACCGCACAGCCGGGTATAATGTGCGACCCCAAACCCGAGTTGGGTATGAACGCCAAACTGGACAATGCGCTGGAACGCCTGCGACGGATTCTTCCCCTGCATGCGCGACAACAGCAATGCAGCGAGCCGGTCCAGGAACTGCACCGGGAGTTTCTGCGTTCGTTTGTTGCGCGGGGGCGGATTCTCAGTCGCCAGGAGGTGGCGCAATACGTCGATGACCCGGACGAAGCGATCCAGATATTGCGCGAGAACGATATGGTGGTGTGCGCGGCGGACGGAACTCCCGTGGGGGCCTATCCATTTACCATGGAGGAGCGCGAGTACCGCGTTCGAGCGAACGGACACCTGGTGCATGCCATGTGCGCACTGGATGCGCTGGCCGTGAGTCCGATGTTCGACATGAGGACGGAAATTGATTCCCGATGCAGGGTCACCGGGGATCCGGTCCATATCCTTCAGTCCGGGAAGATTGTCGAGAATCCATGGGAAACCGGCTGGCTCCACATTGGCATTGCCTGGGGCGCCGCGGATGTGGCCGTTCATTGCGCCGACAGCCTGTGTATGGAGATGACCTTTCTGCGTGACGGCGCAGTCGCCCAAAAGTGGCTACGGGACGACAAGGAAAGCCGGGAGATTTTTCCACTACCGGAGGCGGTGGATTTCGCGGCCCGATTCTTCGTTCCCCTTATGTTCCGCGAATTCAGTCAGTCGGTACCAGGCACGATCGTATAGCGAGTCTACAGGAGGACGAGTGTTCAAGGTTACTCAGGAAGGAAATCGCCTGGACATCGAGATGAGCGGCAGGCTCGACTCCGACGCCATGAAGCTCGCCCTGGACGAGTTGGTGAGCCAGTCCACCGATATCGAAGATGGGACGATGCTTTACGATGTGGTGGACTTTCATCTTCCTTCCCTTTCCGCCATTGCGATCGAATTTTCCCGGCTGCCGTCCATGCTTGGCTTCCTGAAGAAGTTCAGACGGGCGGCGGTACTGACGGACAAGGCGTGGCTCAAAAAGGTGAGCGAACTTGAGGCAATCTTCTATCCCGGCCTTGAAATCCGGGCGTTCGACCGCGAGCAGCGGGAAGACGCCGAGACCTGGTTGTCACAGAACTGATTCGAACGGAGGGAGCATGACGGAGACCAGATATCCGATCCAGGGCGCCTGCCAGTGCGGGTCCGTAACCTACGAATTGCGCGAGCCACCCTTAATGGTGGTGGCGTGTCACTGCAAGGAGTGCCAGAAGCTGTCCACGAGCGCCTTCAGTATTACGGCGGTGGTAAAGGCCGACGCGGTGGAATTCAACGGAGAAATGAAGGACTGGAGCCGCATGGCCGATAGCGGCAACGTCAATGCCGCCAAGTTCTGTCCCACCTGCGGAAATCGTATGTATCACTACAATCCTGCCGAACCGGATATTATAAAGCTGAAGCCGACCAATCTGTCGGATACCAGTATGATTGAGCCCACTGCCCATGTCTGGGTGAGCGAGAAACTGCCCTGGTTCCAGATCCCGGCAGGGGTGAAGGTATTTGACAAGCAGCCGTAATGGGGCCGGTTCCAGGCCGACCCGGAGGAAGGCTCATTGAAAGCCCTCGTCTACAGCCACTATGGTTCGACCGATGTTCTTCACCTAAAGGACGTGGACAAGCCCGTTCCCGGTGCGGGTGAAATTCTTGTACGGGTGCGTGCCACCACCGTCAATCGCACGGACAACGCGACGGTGAAGGGGATTCCCTTTTTCGCCCGCATTGCGACCGGACTCATGAGACCTAAACAACCCATACCCGGCAGCGAGTTCTCGGGCGACGTCGAGACCGTCGGCGAGGGCGTTACATCGCTGGCGGCAGGCGACAGGGTATTTGGTTTCAAGGACATCGGTTGCGGCGCCCAGGCGGAATATCTGACTATCGCTGAAGACCATGCGCTGACCATTCCGGATGGGCTTTCCTATGAGCAGGCTGCCGCGGGGACGGAAGGCGCGCACTATGCCCGCAACTTCATGAACAAGGTTCCGATTGCGCCGGGACAGGATGTAATGGTTTATGGTGCCACTGGCGCCATCGGTTCCGCGCTGGTACAGCTTTCGAAGGCGGAGGGCCTGAACGTCACGGCGGTGTGCGGTGCCCGCAATGTCGAACTGGTGAAATCCCTGGGTGCGGACCGTGTGCTTGACTACACCCACGAGGACTTCCGCCAGGATGCGCAGCGATACGATTACGTTTTCGACGCGGTGGGCAAGGTCTCCTTTTTCCAGACCCGGCATCTGCTCAAGCCGGGCGGGGTATACATCTCGTCCGATCTCGGTTTCCTCGGCCAGAACATGTACCTGCCGATGATCACGCCCTGGACCCGGAAGTTGCTGGGCACGAGAATGACAGCCTTTCCCATTCCGACGGACATCCCGGCCAGTCTTGCACTGGTCAAACGACTGACGGAGCAAGGAAAGTTTCGCCCTGTCATCGATCGCGAATATCCCTTCGATCAGATCGTCGAGGCCTATCGCTACGTGGAGCGGGGACACAAGACGGGAAACGTTGTAGTCACAGTCGCCTAGACACGCACTGGAATCTGTCAATGGAACTGCCCCGATTTGACCCGCCTGTGGTGCTGCAAACGCCGCGACTGCGTTTGCGCCCGTGGCAAGATGTGGACCGGGAGCCATTCGCGGCCATGAGCACCGATCCCGAAGTCATGCACTACTTCCCGGCAGTTCTCGACCGGAATCAGAGCGATGCACTTGTGGATCTGGCACAGGGGCTGATCGAAGAGCGTGGATGGGGATTCTGGGCGCTGGAGGTAAAGGCAAGCGGTGAATTCGCGGGGTTCACCGGATTGCACACTCCTGATCCGGAGTTGCCGTTCTCGCCCTGCGTTGAAGTGGGCTGGCGCCTGGCACGGGTACACTGGGGCAAGGGCTACGCGACCGAGGCCGCGCGTACTTGTCTTGCCTTCGGTTTTGACCAGCTCGGCCTGGACGAAATTGTGTCCTTTACCTCGATCGATAACGCTCGATCGCGCGCGGTGATGGAGCGTCTCGGCATGGAAGCCGCGGGAGAGTTCGACCATCCCTTGTTGCACCCGAATTCTCCCCTGCGTCGCCACATCCTGTACCGGCTGGCGCACCCGGGGAACGGGGAAACCGGCATCGCGTGAGATGGCGGAGCCGGGACGAGCTTGGTCGTGGCAGCCTACTTCCCGCGACTGGCGTAGTAGGTGGCCACGCCCGGTTCCGCGGCGATGCGTTCCATGTGTTGCACCAGTGCCGGCGCGACCTGGTCCGGCAGGTCGGTGGGGATGTATTCCATCCCGCCGGACTTCAGTCGCCGGATCCACAGGAACACCTTGAGATCGGCCATGGTCAGGCGGCCGTCGGTGAAATATTTTCCACCGGCCGCGGCCAGTCGTTGGTCCAGGGTCTTGAGGACCCGGGTAAAGAGCCCACTGGCCAGGGCTTCCCGCGCCGCCTTCTGTTTTTCTCCTTTCATGCGAATCGTGGGCGAAAACGCGAGCACGGCGTCCTCGACAATCTCGAGCACTTCGTCGCAAAGAAAGGCCTGCCACGGGTCGTCCGGGTACAGACCGGACAGTTTTCCGAAGTAGCGATTCATCGCGTTACTCTGGGTATGCACGGTTCCGTCGATCTCTGCTACCGGGATTGCGTTGAGCGGAGTCGTTTCCCGCATTTCGCGGAACTCGGCAAAGGAGATGCGATGATCCTCAAACGGAACCTTGGCCATGGAGAGGGCGATGCGAGCGGGTTCGGCGCGACCGCCGTCGATGTCGAAATAGGTCAATTTGATCTTGTTCATTCCTTGTCCTTTGCAACCGTGAGCGGAAGCCCGCGCCGACGACGCGCTCAATTCTGCCTGGCCGTCGGTTGGCAAGCGAGCCCTTCATTGCAGGGGCGGATAATAATGCAATTCGGGTTGGCGGTCAGCGAAGCGTTAACGTAAGCTTCACAGACTTCGAATCAGGGTGGCGGCGGGCATCAATCGGGCGTTCCGGGAATGATGACAACCTTGCCGCGGGCGTTTCCATCTCCATAGTAACGAAACGCATCGGCGATCTCGGTGAGTGGATATTGTCGGTCGATGACGGGTCCTAGTCTGTCGGCCTCGATCAGTTCCAGCAGGAAGTCCAGCCCCACCATGGGTTTGTACATCACTACACCCATTTGCTTGCTGCTGAACCTGGACAACAGTGGTCCGAGCAGCATGGTTTGCATCACTCTTCCGGAAGCGCCGCCGAGCATCCGGTAGCGGCCATTGCGGGCCAATGCACGGCGGCAGTCGAACAGGGAATGAAATCCCATGACATCCACGATCCAGTCGTAGCGTGCTCCCGTGCGGGTGAAGTCCTCGCGCTGGTAGTCCAGGACATGGTCTGCCCCGAGGGAGCGTACCAGGTCCATCTTCGCTCCGCGGCATACGCCTGTTACCTCGGCGCCGAGGGTCTTCGCGATCTGCACCGCCAGCGTGCCTGTCCCGCCGGACGCACCATTGACAAGAACCTTCATTCCGGCCTGGACACCATCCCTGCCACCCAGTCCCTGAACCGCCAATGCACCGGCCTGGGGCAGGGCGGCTGCCTGTTCGAAGGTCACGGCAGCCGGCTTGCGCATCAATGTATCTTCGGGAGCGCACACGAATTCAGCGAAAGCCCCGCCGCGATACTCCGGAATCCTGCTTCCGCTTTTCGCGCACAAATCGCCAAATACCTGATCGCCGGGCCGGAACCTTTTGACGTTTGTGCCCACGGCCTCCACCATCCCGGCGACATCTGCACCGAGGATCAGTTTTTTCGGGCGGAACAATCCGGCGGAGACCCGGTTGACGAAGGGGACACCGCGGAGCATGGACCAGTCCCATTCATTGATTGACGCCGCGTGGATGCGAATCAGGACATCATCGTCGGCGGGAACGGGGTTGTCGACTTCCCGGAGTTCAAGCACATCCGCGGAACCGTAGTTTTGGAACAGGACTGCTCTCACGATCCACTCCTGTTTTCTTCCGGACGTCGGAAAGGGCGGCGGGTCTTTGGCGATCCGTCAGCCCTCTGTGTTGTCAAAAGGCGAGCTGGTCGTATTGGTATTCCCGCTCCCGGGCGGTGGTCCAGTGTAATTCATTCCGGGAGACCGGAGAATCACGAACCCGGAATGGCTGGCGCGTCCGCAAAAAAACCCGGCGGATTGCCTGATATAATTCCGCCATACGAAGAATCATTGAAACCGCGCGCATCAATTTCGGGGGAAAGTCTATGAAAGCTGCAGTCATGGTGGCCACTGGGGACAGCAAGGTCCTGCAAATGGTCGACCTGCCCACACCGGAGGTCAGCGCACCCGAACAGGTGCTGGTTCGTCTGCGCGCGGCCGGGCTCAATCCCCTGGACATCAAGATGCGGGAGGGTGCCTACAACATCGATCCGTTGCCGTTCACCCTGGGTTGGGACGGCTCGGGTGTGGTGGAGGCGGTGGGCGATGGCGTCTCCCACGTCAATCCCGGCGAAGAAGTCATGGTGTTCCACGGAAGCTTCGGCAAGTTCCATGGAAACTACGCCGAGTATGTGTTGACGACCGAGCGCAATGTGTCGCCGAAACCGGAAGGCTTCAGTTTCATCGAAGCGGCTTCCGTTCCACTGTCGTTTGTGACGGCATGGGAAGCGCTGTTCGACCGCGCCCATCTGGAATCAGGCCAGTCGGTGCTGATCCATGCCGGCGCCGGCGGCGTCGGCCAGTTCGCCATCCAGCTGGCGGTAGCGCGAGGGATTACGGTCTACACCACCGTGGGATCGAAGGAGAAGGCGGATTTTGTCACGGGTCTCGGCGCGAGCGAGGCAATCCTGTACAAGGAGACCGATTTCGCCGAAGCGGTTGGCGATTTCACCCACGGCGCGGGCGTGGATGCAACCCTGGACACTGTGGGTGGCGATATCTTCGCCCGGTCCGTTCCGGCGACGCGCTTTTACGGTCACCTCGTTACCTTGTTGAAGATTGCGCCGGAGGTGGATCTGTCGCCAGCGCGCATGCGCAACCAGTCGATTGGTTTTGAACTGGTACTGTCGCCCCAGCTGTTCGGCCTGGAGTCAGAACAACTCCGGCAACGGAACATCCTGGATCGAGCCGCCGCTCTTGCCGCGGACGGTGAACTGAAAACCCATATCGCTTCCACCTTTCCGCTGGCCGAGGCGGGCGCGGCGCAGGACGCTCTGGAACGGGGAGCCGGGATGGGCAAGATCGTACTGGAGATTGCCTGAATTGCGTCTTTTTGCGCCGGCAGACCGGAGGATCGGGCGCAAGGTGCTGAAAAAACGCAGATCATGGGCAGGCCAATATCATCTATACTTTCCTGTGTGGGGGGAGACACAGAGAAACATCGAATTGGATCGGTGCGCCTGGCAAACCGCGAGCTGAAGATGCCGCGATATGGGGTGACCATGCTCCATGCCTCATTACCTGTTTCCCCGCTCTCCCCGTACACAACGCTCCCGCTATAGGTCGGCCCGGTATATGCGAACGAATCTGAAGGCCACCCGGGTGTTGATGATCGACGCCTCTCTCATCGTGCTGATCGCGATCGTCCTGGTCGTTTCGAACCTGTACCTGCTGGACCGGGTCAACCGGGACTTAACCGGAATCGATGCAGTGCGTCTCAAGAAGCTGGACCTGATCGAGCAAATGAAACACGTGGTTCGGGAGCGCTCCATCGTCATGCTCGACATGTCAGTGGAAACGGATCTGTGGGCAATCGAGGCAAAAAGCCGCACGTTTCATTCCCTGGCGGCCGACTTTATCAGGGCGCGAGACGAGTTGCAGAGCATGAGTTTGCAGGAATCGGAACAAAAGATATTGCAGATATCGCTGTCCATCATCAAGACGACGGAACAGCTGCAAGCAGACATCGTTGACAGAATCCGTGACGGACGTATGCAGGGAGTAGAGCGTGACATCGTGCAGAAGGATTTTCCTCTGGAATTCCGTCTTCTTGGCACGATGGAAACCCTGTCCGAAGTGGTTGTCGACAATACGAACAAACAGCGGATGCAGGCGAAGTCGGACTACCAGCGCATAACCATTCTGATGAGCCTGGTGTCGTTTGTCCTGGTTCTAATCATCATATTGCTCATCTGGCGATCCTTGACGAAGATCCGGCGAATCGAGAGCGGGCTTATCAAGAAGACGGACAACCTCGGTTGGGATGCGACTCATGATCCCTTGACGAACATCTACAACCGCCGTTGGTTGAAACACAAGGTCGAGATCCAGTTGAACATGACGGGGACAGACAGTGCCGAACATGCACTGCTCTACATGGATCTTGACGGGTTCAAGCAGATCAACGACAGCTTCGGCCATGTCGCGGGGGATCGGTATCTGGTCGGTTTGTGTCGCGAGATCGAGCACGGGATTCGACAGACGGATACCTTTTGTCGCATGGGAGGAGACGAGTTCGCCATATTGCTGGAGAACTGTGGCCGCAATGCGCCGACCGAGATAGCTGAACAACTGATCGATCGTATCAGGCGATTCACACTGCGGAGCGATGGACAGGAGCTGCGAACATCGGCCAGTATCGGTGTGTGCCTGTTCGGCGACGAAGACGTTGGTTTCGACGATCTGGTTCGCCGTGCGGACGAACTTTGCTATGAGGCGAAGTGGCAAGGCCGGAATCGCATCGTGATCGGAACGCTCCGTGGTGCAAGCGTCCCCCGCGGGCTGTTGGAGCTGCCTGCCGCACCAGCTTCTCCCGCCCTCGGCGAATCGGACTAGTTCCCCGGTACAACCGCTGCTTTTGCGCGGACAAGGCGGGGCGCCGTGTCGCAGGAACTCGCCCGCGGCGGAAACATTGTTGCAACGTGAGGTATCGTACTGTTCCTGGAGATCGAGACTGCATTTATTCCCTTTCCGCCTGGCACCACCACGCCGTTTCCGGCGTACCAGATGTCTGCCAAAGCAAGGCGCAAAAAAAGGCGAGACCGGGGTCTCGCCTTTTTTCGATGGTTAGTATCTTCGCTAGTGCACGTCGCCGAGACGGGCATTCATTCGTGGAGTCTGCATCCAGATCCCGATGTCCTTGCCCAAGGCCTTCGCGCAACGGCCGAGGATGGAGCACGTACCCTTGTAGGCGCCAAAGAATCCACCGCCGGAATAGCGCGCGGCCGTAAACGATCCGATGGCCTTGCCGTTATTGTACAGGGTGCCCTTGGTGGTAATCGACTTGGCGCCGCTCCAGGCGCCGCCGCCCGCACCCGATACCGCGGTGATCTTCATGACGAGGACCTTGCCCTGCATCTTGGACGAAACCTTGTTTTCCATCTTGACGTCCATGCCTTTTTGGGCCCACTGCTGAACAAATGTCGCTGTCTTCTCGGGCAGGTGACACTCGTTCTTCACGGCGATCGGGACGATCGCATCCTCCGCAAACGGGATCATCCGTTGCATGGTAACCGAGTCGCCAGCCCAGCAACCAAGGGGGGTAATGGATGCTGCGAGCAGCGAAACGACGAAAATCCTCCGCATGGGTATCTCCTTGTAGGTTATTGTGTTCGGGCCGTTAAACTATAGAGAACAAGCCAGGAGGGCGCAAAAGATTTGGCGTACCCGATCCGGGCAAGGCAGTGGCGATGTGGATCGGATGCCGGTGCTATACTGCAGAAAACCAGAAAGAGGCGTGCAAGCCGTGTACCGGGTCCGACGGTGGACCGCTGCCAGATGCATATGATTTCCATTGGTGGGCTCAGTTTTCAATATCCGGGTGGAGAACCTCTGTTCGACGATTTTCGGCTTGAGGTGGCCACGGGGGATCTCTTCGGTCTGGTGGGGCCCAACGGTGCCGGCAAGTCGACCCTGATTTCCCTCATGTGCGGACTCAGAAAACCCCATGCCGGCGGGATTCGCATCGGGGACCGGGATCTGTCCAGCGATCGCACGCAGGTGCTCGAAAACATTGCCCTGGTCCCGCAAGACTATGCGTTCTATCCGAAGCTTTCCGGCCGGGAGAATCTTGAGTTCTTTGCGCAGCTTTACCCGGGACTGAAGCGGCCGCTGAAGCGGGTCGAGGAGGTGCTGGAGCTGGCCGGCATTTCCGGTTTTGCCCATCGTCGGGCCAGCACCTATTCCGGGGGCATGAAGCGCAGACTCAATCTCGCGATCGGACTGTTGAACCGCCCCGCGCTGCTGATCCTGGACGAACCGACCGTGGGTATTGATCCCCAATCGAGAAACTTCCTGCTGCAGTCCATCCGGAAGATCAACCGGGACGGAACCACGGTGCTGTATACCAGCCACCTCATGGAGGAGGTGGAGCAGATGTGCAACCGGGTTGCCATACTCGACCATGGCAAGATCCTGGTTCAGGGCGCGCTCGATGAAATGCTCAGCGATCGCATTCGCTTTCGCGCGGAACTGGCGTCCGCGGGAACCTCGCTCAATGGGAAGATCAGTAAGGTTCTTGAACGGTATCCGTTGTGCCTGTCGGATCACACCCTGGTCGGGACGCTGGACGAAACATCCCAGTGCATCGATATTCTCAATGAGCTTCGTAGTGCCGGCATTGCGCTGGAGGGCCTCACCATCGGACGGCAGAGCCTGGAGGCCCTGTTCTTCGATCTGACCCACAAGGATCTTCGCGAGTAAGGGCGATGCTTCGGGCCATTCTCAAAAAGGAGATCCTGCTCACTCTGAGAGACATTCATGCGCTTGCTGTGCTGTTCGCCATGCCTGTGGCATTCATTCTGGTGATGTCCCTGGCCTTGCAGGATACGGACGAAGGTCAAGATCGAAAATTCGATGTGGCAATCCGGTTTGTGCATTCCGCCGATCGAAAGGCAGTGGGCGCGGAAAAACTGCTGTCTGCGAAGGGGTTCGAAATCGTGGATCTTGCTGATCGTACCGGTCAAGCCCGGGAGGACGGTCAGCGAAACTATATAGCCTGGTTGACCGTACCGGCCGGGTTCTTTGACCAGTTCCGAAATTCCGGAGGGGTTGGGGAACGACCGATCGAGGTGCGCTTCAAGGCGACAACGCCGCTGGCACTGCGGCAACTCCTCGTATCGTCGCTGCATCAGAATATTGCGGCGATCGCGCTGGATCGGCAGCTCCGGTTCCAGACCGGAGATCGCCGTCAGCGGGAAAAGCTGGCGGACCGATTCTTCGGAAGGAATCTGGTGTTGGAGACGACCGGCAAAAGCCGGACTTCGGCAGTCAGGCCGAGTTCAGTGCAGCAGAGCGTGCCGGCGTGGCTGATCTTTTCCATGTTCTTTGTTGTCATCCCGATCGCCACCACCCTGATCGTCGAGAAGCAGAACGGCACGCATCAGCGCTTGATGTCGATCCCCGTTTCCGGGGTCAAGCTGTTGCTCGGGAAGTTGATCCCCTATCTGACCATCAACCTGGTTCAGACCGTGCTCATGTTCCTGGTGGGTATCTATCTGGTCCCCCTGTTCGGCGGGACGGGGCTGACGATGCCGGCGCTGGCCTGGCCCCTGATCCCGATCTCTGTGTCGGTTGGTCTGGTCGCGATTGCGCTGGCGCTGCTGATCGCTACCATCGTCAGGACGACGGAGCAGGCAACCACGGTCGGGGGTGTGCTCAACCTGCTGTTGGCGGCCGTGGGAGGGATTATGGTGCCCACCTACGTGATGCCGGAGTTCATGCAAAAGGTTGCGGTCTATTCGCCCATGAACTGGGGCCTGGATGCCTACCTGACGATCCTGTTGGGCGAGGGTGGGGTGGTGGATGTGATGCCAAACATCGCCAGGCTGCTCGTCCTTGCTCTGGTCCTGTTCTCACTGGCGGTGGCCAACTACCGAAGAGTCGGGGCCTGAATGGCAAGGTACTATCGGAGGCGGAAACGGCCCAGGCGCTTGTGAAAACCGTGTTCGGCGTCGGCGATACCCAATAGCTTCACGGCCGCATCTTCGAAGGACTGATCGCCGCGGTGCTTGCTCAGGCGCGCACAGATGGCTGCAAATTCGCGCCACTGATCACCAATCAGCGTTAGTTCGTTCGAATACTCCTTCAGGGAATCGGAGTTCAACAGGTTTCCGGATTCCTGCAAAAAAGCGGCGTAGATATAGCGAAAGCCCGCGCCGCCGGTCCCGATCTCTTCCTGCATTCGTACGATATGCGCCATGAACAGTCGTGCGTAGCGGTCGTCCCGCGCGCCAAGCTTGCGTATGTATCGCGCCATCCGCCGGATGCCCGCCACGCCCGCCACCGGCACCGGATTCCTTGGGCCGTTCAGGCGGGCCATGAAACGGACCGCCTTGGGGATTACGACTCCATAGTCAATCGATTCCGGTACGTTCACCGGGTAGTACATCGAGCCTTTCGGTGCGAGGACACCCTTGGCGAAGCGCGCCTTGCGGATGCTGTCGGCCGGCGAGGTTACAAGGTGGGAAAACAGCGGATCGCTGATCTGGTAGTCACTGCCCTCCTTGTTGTACACGATGAGGTTGTGCGCATTGAAGTGGAAGCGCATGGCCTCCGGGAAATAGGGTAGAAAGAAGACGGACGTCTGCAGTCCTACTACCTTTCCATCTGCCAGCTGTCGGTCCAGTTCCCTCATTCCCGCCTGTTCGCTGCGGAAGGTTTCAAACCGGAAGCGCAATCCCGGCACTCGCCAGGACAGCAGGCGGAAGATCATTTTCGGCGGCAGGCGATAGGCGATCAGTGGCATGCCGTTGATCTTGATGGCCCGCAGGAACGCGAAGTTCATCGCGCCGGCAAGACCAAAAATCATTGGTTCGCTGATCTCAAGCCCGTTGTGACGGAGCAGATTCGAGATGACGCCGGTTTCGCAATGGGCGGACGGCCGGTGATCGAAATGGACATCCAGGCCGGTCATTCCGGGAGTCTCCGCAGCGTGTCGACGTCGATATCGAGTGCGCGGGCATAGGATTCGAGCTGCCGGGCCGAAAGCCGTGTGAATGCGGCAGGCCGGAAGTGACGGCGAACCTGCCATTGGAACCGGCCGGTGGCCTTGGCCAGCATGGGAAGGTCCATTCGTTGTACATACATGTGATATTCCAGGGGAGAGGTCTGGCCCGCGCGTGCCCGTAACAGCGCATCCGCGGTAAGGCGTTCGATCTCGCCCAGGGCCTCCTCGAGTGCCGTGGTTTCCACCTCCCAGCCGGACGTCTGGGCCAGTACGTAGTTGCCGTCCTTGTCCAGGACGTAGATACCCTTGGTTTCGCCGTTGTAGATGGGCGCCGGTTGCTGGGGAAGATTGTCTTTCTTCATACGACCGTCAGCAGCATGTAGGCACTGGAAAAGCGGCCGCTTTCAGGGATGAAGCATGAGCAACTCGTCCAGCATGATGTACATGGAAGCAGACCCGGTATTTCCCTTGGTGGATAGATTGCTGAACCACTTGTCTTCCGCAATCGGGAAACCGGAGCGCGCGAGGGCGTCAGCGTACGGTTTGAAGAAATACCTGGACGACAGGTGCGGCAGGAAGTAATCAATGGCCTCTGGCTCGATCCCGGTCTCCGCGCGGACAAGGTCCAGCGCCTTTATGCTGACATCCACGATGTGTTTGTTCAACAGGCGGACGTCCTGTTGAAGGGTCAGGATCGCGTTATTGCCCAGTTCATCGTGGCTGTAGTTGGTCCAGCCGTTCAGTCGTCCATCCGTATCCTTGGTGGCCCCGAAATACATGCAGCTTTCCAGCTCGTTGGCAAAGGAATACATCTTCAGCCATTCGACCCTCGCCGCGGTTCCCGGGGGATTCCGGTCCGCGTTTGGTTCCAGCAAGAAGGCGCCGGCACCGTCGGAAAGCAACCATCGCAGGAAGTCTTTTTCGAATACCAGTTCGGGACGTGCATTGATATCGTCTTCGGAATACTGCGGCTCCAGAAAGTATTTCTCGGAGCGAAGCATGACCGACGATATTTCCGATCCGGTAGAAACCGCCTTGTGGTGATCGCCACACTTCACCGACATGTACGCGTACTTGAGCGCGCTGATTCCGCTTAGGCAGATTCCAGAGGTGGCAACCACTTCGCATGGAGGGCTCTCCAGCTCGCCGTGGACCATGATTCCGTGATTTGGCGCGATCTGGTCGGCAAGCGTCGTACCGCAGGCGAGACAGTCGAGTTCCTGGAGCTGTTGTTTGTCGTCGAACAGCTGGCGTACGGCCTCAGCCGTGAGCTGGGCATTCGTGTACCGCGGTTCCCGGGTCTCGGGATCGAGCACATAGTAGCGTTCGACGATGCCGTTCTGGCGCAGGATGACCCGCTTCGTACGCGATGGCCGGTTTCCGATCAGGCCCAATACGTCCTCGATCCGGTCGTTGCCAACAGGCTCGTTGGGCAGTACCGCCGATGTACGGGTGATGTAGACGTCTGTCGCACTCACGAGAATTCTTCCATTCGCTCGGTGCCGGAGCCCGACGGCAGTTCAAAGCTTGTCTTGAGTTCCTGAAAACGCGTCCGCAGCAGGGATTGGAGAAGCCTTCGAATCACCATGGTCAGAGGAACCACCGTGATGATCATGCACACGAGGAAGACAATGTAGAGCAGCAGTACGATCCGGCGCGGGATGGAGGACTGATCACCAATCTTGCGAAGCAGTTTTCCCCAGATTCGGAAACTGCGATAGCCGATCTTCTCAGACTGGATCAGTGAGACATTGGCCGTCACCGCCCCGAGGCCGTTCAACAGCGGTGCGCCGCTGCGCTCCCGATCGCTTTTCAGGCCATCGACGATCGCCTTGCCGAATCTTTCGGAATCGGCGATCTGCTGTTCCGACAGACCCGCGGCGGGGAAACCCCAGAACGCGTTCTTGCGACCCGTTAGCACCCAGCGCGGGGTCGTGATGAAGCTGGCCATAGCGGGACTGGGATCGGTCAGCACCACGTTGTCCACCCGTTTCGCGCCCAGGGAATCCAGCATGCGGGTCATCGCAAGATGCGCCTGGGTCCACATGTTGCGACAGGCCACCAGGGTAACCACGGGGGTATCCCGGAAAACCGCGCGCGCGACGTCGCTCTTCAGGAAAGCCGTTGCCGGAAGCGATGGGGAGAGAAACCACACCTGATAGGCAAAGATTATCAGGTCAAAACGGTCGTCCTCGCAAAGCCCGGTTGGTTTCAGCGGCGGCGCGTCACCGTAAACGCATTCGGGGAAGATATTGAAAAAGCCCAGGAACGGCCAGGGAAACGGGAATGGCTCCGCCGGTTCGAGCGTCACGAATGTGGTTTCTATGGCGTCAGTGCCGAGGAGGGGTCGACACACGTTCTCGGTTACACGCGTCAGCTGGCCCGACTGGGAATACTGAACGATCAGGACCCTCTTGGGAGCGGACGCGGATGTGGGCATAACCTGTGAAACCCGGAGTGGGGCGCCCCGGGCAAGGACCCCTGATTCCTTGAATCGAAAACCGGTGTAGTAATTTATGCAATTTTTATAGCAGGGATTGGATAATCTCACAAGGCACAGCGCGCGGACGCCCACCGCACGGGCACCGCAACAACTTATCAAGCTCGCTTGGCGTGGGGTATAGTCCGGGCGGTGCGCCCGCGTCGGGCGTGGTACGGTTCCCAATGGAGCCACCAGCCCGGAACGGAAAAGCATGATCGAGAAAATTATCGGCGTTCTCGCCGCCTTCGTAATCTCCACAATAAACGCCATGGGCTATGGTGGCATCGTGTTGCTCATGGGCATCGAGAGCGCGTGCATCCCCTTGCCGTCCGAGATCATCATGCCGTTTTCCGGTTACCTGGTGTTCACCGGAGCCATGAATCTGTGGGCGGTGGCTACGGCCGGCGCGGTCGGATGTGTGCTCGGTTCGCTGGTGGCCTACGCCGTTGGTGCCTGGGGCGGGCGACCGCTGGTCGTGAAGTATGGCAAGTATGTATTGATCTCCCACCATGATCTGGACCTCGCCGATCGCTGGTTCCAGCGTCATGGCGACATCACCATCTTCGTCGGTCGCTTGTTGCCGGTGGTGCGCACCTTCATCGCGTTCCCTGCCGGCGTGGCGCGGATGCCCCTGTGGCGGTTTGTCGTATATACGTTCATCGGATCCTTTCTGTGGTGCCTGGGCCTGGCCTGGATCGGAATGAAGCTGGGAGAGAACTGGAATACCCTCGGTGTCTACTTCCATCGCTTCGATGTCCTGATCGGCGCGGTAATCGTTGCGGGTGTCGTCTGGTACGTCTGGAGACACCTGAAGAATCTGAAACGCGGCGCCTAGGTGTCCGCGGAAGCGGTGCGCACCATCAGGATGTTGCGATAGCCACCGGTATTGCGGACAAACCAGTCGGGTTCGCGCGCGTCACCTTCGGGAACGCGATGCGCCGCATAGCCCAGGTCGGCAAATGCCCGAAAGAATTCGTCGACGGAGACTCCGGCTGCCTCCAGGTCCGATGGTGAGAACTCGGTCAGTACAGGCGGAAAATCGTTGCGGCGCAGGGTCTCCTGCATGCCTGCAAGTACCCGCAATTCCACCCCCTGCACATCGATCTTCACCAGCGACACCGGCGTTCCTGCAAGTTCCGTATGCCCGGCCAGGAAATCGTCCAGGGTAGTGGCCTCGATCTCGATTCGCTTCGTGGACCGGGTATTGACCAGTTTGTGGTCGGTCGGTGCGAGATTGGAAAGATACAGGAACGCGGGCCCGGTTGTGTCCGACAGGGCCTTGGCCGATGCATTGATTCGGCCCCGGCAGGTTCGCGAGTCTACGAGCCGTTGAAGTTGGCGGAAGTTGCCCGGATCCGGTTCGAATGCCAGAACGGTGGCGGGCGAGCGGCGACAGATCATGCGTGCGAACGAGCCGATATTCGCACCGACATCAATCACCATCGTGTTGCGGCGAATGAAGGGCACGATGGCATCCATCGTCTTGCCTTCTGTGGCGTTCTTGTACAGAAAATAGGCTCTGCAATAGAACCATCCCGCAACACCGGAATGGAGATCAAGCCGCGATGCGAGCCAGCGATACCCCAGCACCAGCAGGCGCTCGGGGATCGAATTGAATTCGGTCTTGTCCATCGGTTTACCGGATTCGGCGTTGTGGTGGGCGAGCCGGGAGCGATCAGCGACTGTCCGATGCAGACACCCGGTACACGATCCCCGTCGAATGATCCACGGCGTAGAGCTCTCCCCGAGTGTCCTCACCAAAGCTGCTGATGTGCAGGTCCTGGTTCCGGATCAGGCGCATCTGCCGGGTCACCTTGTCGCGATCGCTGCGCAATCCCCAGATATTCCCGGTGACGTAGTCGGCATAGAGATATACACCGCACAGTCCCGGGATGGCAGACCCGCGATAGACGAAACCGCCGGTGATCGAATAACCAAGCGGGTGTCGATAGGTGAAGAGCGGGGGGATGTATGGGGATGGATCACAGTGTTCGTTGATGGCGGGGGTGCACTGGTTTCCCTCCATGACGTTCCAGCCGTAGTTTCCGCCCTTGCGGATGATGTCGACTTCCTCCACCTCGTCCTGCCCGACATCCGCGGCGATCAACCGGCCCGTTGCACGGTCGAAGGAGAAGCGCCACGGATTGCGCAGGCCCCAGGCCCAGATCTCAGCCCGGTGGCCCGGGCGACTGACGAAGGGATTGCCCTTCGGGATTGCGTAGGCAAGGGGCGGCTGTGCCCGGGAAACGTCGATGCGCAAGATGGCGCCCAAAAGGGAATCGGGGTTCTGGCCGTTCCCGCGTGGATCGTTGGCGCTGCCTCCATCGCCCAGCCCAATATAAAGGTAGCCATCCGGCCCGAAGGCAAGTTGGCCGCCATTGTGATTGCTGTAGGGCTGGCGGACGGTGAGCAGAATCTCTTCGCTGCCCGGGTCGGCGTCATCGCTGCTCGCGCGATGGAATCGGGAGATTACCGTGTGCAGACCGCCCCGACGCGCGGTGTAGTCGACATAGAACACGCCGCTGCGCCGGTAGTCCGGCGGAAAGGCGATGCTGAGCAGTCCGCGTTCACCGCCACTGGATACGCGATTGCGGATATCGAGGAAGGGTTTCGGGAGCAGTTTTCCGTTTTCAATGATCCGCACCCGGCCGGCCTGTTCGGTGACGAACAGGCGATCATCATCCGTGTGAGTGAGGTGCACGGGCCGGTGCAATCCCCTGGTTACCTTGACCAGCTGGATCCCGGGGATAGGCGCGCCGGGAGCAAGGGACTTGCAGGCGCCTGTGGCGGGTCCGGGTGCTGCGACGAAAAAAAGGCCTGCCAGCGGAGTCACAAGCACCGCACGGAACCCGTTCACCGGCCCGAATCCTCGTCCAACACAACGGCGCGCAGACGTTCGGCTGCAGCTTCGGGTGCCACCGTATTCACGAACAGTCCCGAGCCGAGTTCGAAGCCCGTGGGGATGCTGGTACGTGGGCAGATCTCCACGTGCCAGTGATAGCTTTCACCGCAGCCTTCGTGGCGCTCGTCGTGTGGCAGCGAGTGCAGAAAGTAGTTGTACTGGGCACCTCCCAGGACCGCGTCAAGTCTCGCCATGGTGCGCCGCAGCACACGGGCAAAGTCTTCCAGGTCACTTTCGGTGACGTCGAGGACGTCCGCCTGATGCACGAGCGGAAGGATGTGTACCTCCCATTCATAGCGGCTGGCGAACGGCTTGATCGCAATGAAGCGTTCTCCTTTTTCGACAATGTATTGGCCGACGTTGATCTGACGCCGGATCTCACCCGATTCCCGGTCGTACAGGGTTGCCTCGAAGGTGAGTGCTTCATCGATCAGGGTGCAGAAGATGCAGTGGTTCTGACGTGCGTAGTAGTCGCGACTGTTTTCCACCTCTATGGCGACATTGTCGGGGACGACCGGTGTCGCGATCAGCTGGCTGTGGGTATGGGGAATGCTTCCGCCGGCCGCGGGGCCGAAGTTCTTGAACACCAGCACGTACCGCAGGCGCGAATCGGATCGATACAGTTGTGCCATTCGATCGCGGAAGGCGCCGAACATGGCAGCGATATGGGAATCGGACATTTCATGCACGGCAATGCCGTGGAACGGGTGATCGATGATGACCTCGTGCCGACCGTAGCCATCGATGGCCTGCTGGAGTCCGAATGCAAAATTCTGGTTGGCCCGGTCGTCGCCCAGCACCGGGTACAGGTTCTCGACGATCCGTACCTGCCAGTCCCCGTGATGCGGATAGCGGGCAATCTCGGGCGGGGTCATGTGTTCATTGCCGGTACAGAAGGGGCAGGTGTCCACATGGGAGCGCGTGTCTCGCGGCGCCCGTTCTTCGTCTTTCTTGGGCCGCATGCCGCGGGCGGTGGCCACCAGCACCGATTCGCTGGGTACTACCGGGTTGATGCGGATTTCACGAAGTGCCTGGTCAGCTTTGCTCACGTCATATCACCGACTGGAATGGCGCTAGGGTAGCAGCGGGGCGGGGCGTTTGCACCCGATCCGACCTGGCGGCTCCGGTTCCGGAGGCTCCCTTGTTTTCGGCCGATGGGGCAAGTAGTATCGCCAACGTCGTTAGTCCCTCAGCGGAATCTCTACGAGTCATGTTTCACGGCAGCATGGTCGCCCTGGTAACGCCGATGCACGATGACGGTGCCGTCGACGTGCCCGCCCTGCAGCGCCTGGTGGATTTCCACGTCGAGAATGGTACCGATGCGATCGTCGCCGTGGGCACGACCGGAGAATCGGCCACCCTGGCCATGGATGAGCACTGTCAGGCCATCGCCACGGTCGTGCAGAGGGCCGGCGGCCGGGTGCCGGTAATTGCGGGAACCGGGGCGAATTCGACGTCCGAGGCGATCGAACTCACGCGATGTGCCCAGGAAGCCGGGGCCGACGCCTGTCTACTGGTTACACCTTACTATAATAAGCCCACCCAGGAAGGACTGTACCTGCACCACAAGGCGGTGGCCGACGCGGTGCCGGTGCCGCAGATTCTGTATAACGTCCCGGGGCGAACTGCCGTGGACATGTTGCCCGCGACGGTGGCCCGGCTGGCGGAGGTTTCCAATATCGTCGGAATCAAGGAGGCCACGGGCGATCTGGAGCGGGCCCGGCAAATCCTGGAACTCTGCGGAGAGGGGCTGGACGTCTATTCCGGGGATGATGTTACTGCCCTGGACCTGATTCTGATCGGCGCCAAGGGCGATATTTCCGTTACGGCCAATGTGGCTCCCGGACTGATGCATGAGATGTGCGAAGCAGCCCTGGCCGGTGACGCGCCCAGGGCGCGTGCACTCAATGAGCGCTTGATGCCCCTGCATCGTTCACTGTTTCTCGAATCCAACCCCATTCCCGTCAAATGGGCGCTGCACGAAATGGGTTTGATTGGCGGTGGTATTCGACTGCCGCTTACACCGCTGGCGGAGCAGTATCACGAACCCGTCCGCGACGCCTTGCGCGCTGTGGAAGTGATTCAGTGAACGCCGGCTCAATACGAATACGGTATTTTCATGACACAAAGAAATCTGATTAGGGCGATCGGCGTGATCGCGGTCGCATCGGTAATCGCGGCTTGCAGTACTGGTCCGAGAGATATCGTCGATTACAAATCGACCGCGGTGCAATCGAAGCTCGAAGTACCGCCCGGTCTGGACGAGTTACCCGCAAGTGGCGACGACACGGCGGGCGCAACGACCTACAGCGGGTTTAGTGCGGAACAGACGACCAAGGGCGCCCAAACCGGAGGCGTTCTACCCCAGTACTCCAAGGTGAAGCTGCAACACGGTTACGGGGAATACTGGCTGCTGGTCGACGCAAAGCCGGATGATGTCTGGCCCCGGGTGCGTGAGTTTGTTTTTAGCCTGGGCTTGACCATTGCTCGGGAAAACAAGACAACCGGTATGATCGAGACCAACTGGGCCGAGAACCGGGCGAAACTGGGCAAGGGTTTCTTTTCCGGGGTGTGGAACCCGTTTGCAAGCACGGGTCAGCGTGACCGCTATCGCTTCACCCTGCAGCGCGGCAACACGCCCGGCACGACCGAGGTCCATCTGGTGCACCAGGAGATGCGTCAGGTTACGGCCGCCGCCGATGTCGAAGGAACCTATCGCACGGTGTATGAGCCAGCGCCTCCGGACTACCAGGTCGAGGCCGAGGTGTTGCGCCTGCTGATGGTGCGCATGGGAGTCGGCCAGGCTGCATCAAGATCAATGGTTGCTTCCTCCGGAATTGCCATGCCCCGGGCCATCGCGGGGCAGCAGGGTTTGGTCTTGCGGGAACCGCTGGACCACGCCTGGACCCGGGTTGGGCTTACGCTGGAGCGTACCGCGGGGGTGAGCATCGCAGACCAGGATCAGGCGAAAGGGGTATACTCCATCCGTGTTTCCAGCCCTGATGACAAGAACAAAAAGCCCGGTTTCATTGGTCGTCTCTTTGGTGAAAAGGCGGGCTCCAAGGTGTATCAGTACCAGATTGCACTCACATCCCAGGGTGACGGAGACAAGACCACTCTTGCCCTCAACGACTCGAAGGGAAAACGGGTCACTACAGACGCGGGCAAGGCGTTTCTCAAGCAGCTTCTGGAGCAGTTGCGATAGGCGCGGGCCTGCCCGCGTTCGCCGCTGGCCAGTGAGGGGAGGGCGGCATGCGGTTTGCCTATCTCGGTAGCGGTAGCCGTGGAAACGCGGCCGTCGTGGAGAGCGGCGATACCCGTATCCTGCTCGATTGCGGATTCACTCTTCGAGAAACCGAGGCTCGCCTGGCGCGCCTGGGGCTGGATGCCGATGCACTATCAGGCGTCTTGCTGACCCACGAACATAGCGATCACATGAGCGGAATCGGCCCCCTGGCAAGACGGTACGGCGTTCCGGTATGGATGACCCGGGGCACCCGCCGCGCGATTGAGAATCGGGCGGGAACTCTGCCCGACGTGCGCCACTTCGACCCGCACGAGAGTTTCGAGATCGGCGATCTGCAGCTGCATCCCTTTCCCGTGCCCCATGATGCGCTGGAGCCTGCGCAATTTGTGTTTAGCGACGGCGACGTTCGCCTGGGCATATTGACCGACATCGGCCGCCCGACGGCCCATGTCGAGTCCATGTTGAGCGGGTGCGACGCGCTTGCCCTGGAATGCAATCACGACCGGGCCATGCTTGCGCGGGGCCCGTACCCGCAGTCCCTGAAAACCCGCATCGGCGGCGGCGAGGGGCATCTTGATAACAACAGTGCGGCGGAACTTCTGGAGCGGATCGATTCCACGCGCCTGCAACACCTGATCGCGGTACACTTGAGCGAAACGAACAATCTGCCGACCCTGGCTCAGGCAGCGCTGGCCGGCGCCCTTGGCTGCGGTGCCGATTTCGTCCAGGTCGCCGACCAGGAAGCTGGACTTTCGTGGCAAGGCATCAGTTGATCGAAACCACAATTTCATGACCGCATCGCCCTCATCCAGATCCGCCGGCGCAATTGACCGGGTGACCGACGTGTTGCACTTGGCCGGTGCCCCGGCACTGTCCCCGTTCCGGCGAGAACGCCTGCTGACTGAACTCCAGCGCAAGGTTCCGCGGGTACAGTCCGTGACGGCGGAGTACCGCCACGTGGTGGCACTCAGCGCTCCCCTGGACGAGAAGGATTCACAGCTGCTTTCGCGTCTTTTGACCTACGGCCCGCAGGGTTCCGGCTCGTCCCTGGAGAACATTGATCTGATGGTGGTGCCGCGCCTGGGCACGATCTCGCCGTGGGCCAGCAAGGCCACGGACATTGCCCATCACTGTGGACTGGAAGCCATCGTCCGTATCGAGCGCGGAGTCGTTTGGCGATTTGAAACCGGCGGGGAATCCCTGAGTGATGACGAGCGCGACGCCGTACTGCCGTTGATCCACGACCGCATGACCGAATCCGTGCTGGCGGACGAAACGGCGGCGGATGCCTTGTTTGCATCGGCGACCCCGGCCCCGGTTCGCGTGGTGGATGTGCTTGGCGGCGGAGCGGAGGCCCTGCAGGCCGCCAATCGGGAACTGGGTCTGGCGCTGTCACCCGACGAGATCGATTACCTGGTCGAGAACTTCACCCGTGCCGGCGTAAACCCCACGGACATGGAGTTGATGATGTTTGCCCAGGCGAACTCCGAGCACTGTCGACACAAGATCTTCAATGCCGACTGGATTGTCGACGGACGCAAGGCCGACCGTTCCCTGTTCGGGATGATTCGCTATACCGAGGAGCAAAACCCGAAGGGTACGGTGCTGGCCTACAAGGACAATGCCGCTATCATGCAGGGCGGTAGCGCCGCCTGGCTGGGTCCTGATCCGGATACCGGCGAGTACCGATTTGTGCAGGACGAGCTGCATATCATCATGAAGGTGGAGACCCACAACCATCCTACCGCGATTTCGCCCGATCCCGGCGCCGCCACCGGATCCGGCGGTGAGATTCGCGATGAGGGGGCGACCGGGCGCGGGGCCAAGCCCAAGGCCGGCGTAACCGGATTCTCGGTCTCGAATCTTCGCATCCCGGGCGCCGAACAGCCCTGGGAAGTGGACCATGGCAAGCCGGCACGCATCGTCGGCGCACTCGACATCATGATCGACGGGCCCATCGGTGGCGCCTCCTTCAACAACGAGTTCGGCCGGCCCAACATCGGCGGCTACTTCCGGACCTTCGAACTGGAAGTGGATGGCGAGGTGCGCGGGTACCACAAGCCCATCATGCTGGCTGGCGGCGTCGGCAATGTGCGCGCACAAAACTCCATCAAGGCCGAGATCTCGCCCGGTGCCCAACTCGTGGTCCTCGGTGGACCGGCAATGTTGATCGGTCTGGGTGGCGGGGCCGCCTCCAGCATGGCCACCGGTACCAGCGCCGAAGATCTGGACTTTGCCTCCGTGCAGCGCAGCAACGCCGAGATGCAACGACGTTGCCAGGAGGTGATCGACCGCTGTACCACGCTGGGCCCCGGCAATCCAATCATTTCCATTCACGATGTGGGTGCCGGTGGTCTGTCCAATGCGCTTCCCGAACTGGTTGATGACTCGGCCCGCGGTGGGCGATTCCATCTGCGCGAGATACCCAACGACCAGCCAGGCATGTCTCCCATGGAGATCTGGTGCAATGAATCCCAGGAGCGCTACGTACTTGCCGTGGAGCCGGCCAAGCTCGACGTGTTCCGACGTCTGTGCGACCGGGAGCGCTGTCCCTATGCCGTGATCGGCGAGGCAACGGAGGAACGTCATCTGTCCGTCGACGATTCCTACTTCGCAACACAGGCAATTGAGGACGCTGCCACGGCCGCGCGCAAGGAACGTCCGATCGACATGGACCTTTCGGTTCTGCTGGGAAAGCCGCCGAAGATGTTGCGCGACGTCGAACACCGAAAACGCAAGCTGCCGAAGTTCTCTACCCGCGGGATCGATGTCAGTGACGCTGCCTATCGAGTCCTGCGGCTGCCGACCGTCGCAAACAAGAATTTCCTGATCACCATTGGTGATCGCAGCGTCACCGGTCTGGTATGCCGCGATCAGATGGTGGGTCCCTGGCAGGTGCCGGTGGCCGATGTCGCGGTCACGGCGACCGGTTATCGCGCGAACACGGGTGAGGCCATGGCGATGGGCGAGCGTACTCCCCTGGCGCTGATCGATCCCGCGGCGGCAGGACGGATGGCTGTGGGCGAGGCCGTAACGAATCTTGCCGCCGCCCGTATCGAAAAACTTCTGGACGTAAAACTGTCCGCCAACTGGATGGCCGCAGCAGGACATCCGGGCGAGGATGCCGCGCTGTACGATACGGTACGCGCGGTGGCGATGGAATTGTGCCCGGTCCTCGGGGTTTCGATACCCGTGGGCAAGGACTCCATGTCCATGAAGACGGTCTGGCAGGACCAGGAAGGCGAATCCCGTTCCGTAACCGCGCCCCTTTCACTGATCGTGACCGCCTTCGCGCCGGTGTGGGACGTACGCAAGACCCTGACACCGCAGCTGCGCACCGACAAGGGGCCCAGTGATCTGATTCTTCTGGATCTGGGTAAGGGAAAAAACCGCCTCGGCGGTTCCGCCCTCGCCCAGGTGTACGGCCAGAGCGGCAACAAGACACCGGACGTGGACGACCCGCGGGTCCTGCGCCTGTTCTTTCACCTGATCCAGGCCGTGAACCAGTTGGGCTATGTACTGGCCTACCATGACCGTTCCGATGGCGGCCTGTTCGTGGCCCTGTGCGAGATGGCCTTTGCCGGCCACGCGGGTGTGGACGTGGACCTGTCAAGGCTTGGGCGCGATCCGGTGGCGGCCCTGTTCAACGAGGAGCTCGGTGCGGTGATTCAGGTTCCACGGGAACGACGCGAAGGCATTCTGGGCGCCTTCCGCAAGGCCGGCCAAGGACGCTATACCCACCTGATCGGCACCGTGACCGCGGACGATCGTGTCTGCATCCGGCACAGGAACCGAACGATCCTGGACGAGCCCCGGGTCGACCTGCAAAGGGCCTGGTCGGAAACGAGCTATCAGATCCAGAGTCTGCGCGACAATCCGCTGTCCGCGCAGCAGGAGTTCGACCGGATTCTGGATCGCGGCGATACCGGTCTGTACGCACAGGCCAGTTTCGATGTGCAGGAAGACATCGCCGCACCGTTCGTGGCCCGGGGCGAACGACCGCGGGTCGCAATACTGCGTGAGCAGGGCGTGAACGGTCATGTCGAGATGGCGGCCGCATTTGACCGCGCGGGGTTCGCCGCGGTCGACGTGACCATGAGCGATATCATCGACGGGCGTGTGTCACTCAGGGACTATCATGGTGCCGTGGCCTGCGGCGGGTTTTCCTACGGTGATGTACTTGGCGCCGGAGAGGGCTGGGCCAAGTCCATCCTCTTCAATGCGCGCGCCCGGGATGAATTCTCCGCATTCTTCCAACGCGGCGACAGTTTCGCCCTCGGGGTGTGCAACGGTTGCCAGATGATGTCCAATCTGCACGAACTGATCCCTGGCGCCGAACTGTGGCCCCATTTCGTACGCAACGACTCCGAACAGTTCGAAGCGCGGGTATGCATGGTGCAGATTCCGGAAAACACGTCCTTGTTTCTTTCCGGAATGAACGGCTCACACCTTCCGGTAGTGGTAGCCCATGGCGAAGGACGGGCCGAGTTTCGTGAGCCGGGGGACATGGAGCAGTTGATTGTAGGCAGGCAGATCACCCTGGCGTTCGAAGACTATGCCGGACGACTGGCGGAAACCTACCCCTGGAACCCCAACGGTTCGCCCCATGGCATCACCGGATTGACGACCCCGGACGGTCGTTTCACGATCATGATGCCGCACCCGGAGCGGGTTTTCCGTACCGTCAGTAACTCCTGGCATCCGGACGAATGGGGCGAGGACGGACCCTGGATGCGCATGTTCCGCAATGCACGCGTCTGGGTTGGATAGAAACAGCAGCTGTGGGGCCGGCTTCCGGAACCATCGCGATCAACGGGAATCAGAGTGATGATGAATAAACACAAGTGCAGAAAATATGCGGTATTGCCCTTTATATTGCTGGCTCTTGGCGGTTGCGCCACGGCTACCGGGGACACGGGCAAAGCCACCAATCAGGCAAATACTACGGAACTGCAGCAACTGCGCAAGGAGGTTGAGGCATTGCGCAAGGAAAATGCCGCTCTCAAACGCATGCTTCCGCAGAACAATGGACCCATTCGACCGGGCCCGGCACAAGTGAAGTATGGCGGTGCACCGGTCATGGGTGACCCAAAGGCAAAAGTGGCGATCATCGAGTTTTCCGACTACGAGTGCCCATTCTGCCGGCGCTATCACCGGTCCACCTTCCGGCAGATCAAGCACCAATATATTGATAAGGGGCGCGTCCAGTACCGCTACCGCGATTTCCCCCTGAGCTTCCATCCCCACGCCCGCACCGCCGCGGTCGCGGCCCATTGTGCCGGGGCCCAGGGCGAATACTGGGGTATGTTGCATGAGTTGTTCTCCCATGATCGCCTCGGCGTAGGTGCCTATCGCAAATATGCGAAGTTCATGCACCTGGACGGGGACAAGTTTGACCGCTGTCTTGCCGACAGCGCCCCACTCGCATTGGTGAAGAAGAACTGGGACTATGGACGCAGTCTGGGTGTCGACGGGACACCCGCGTTTTTCATCGGCAAGGTGGACGGCGACCACATCACCAACGTCACCATGGTCATCGGCGCGCTCCCGTTCGCCGCTTTTGAGCAGGTGCTGGACGCCACACTGAAGGGTGCCGCCGGCTAATCCGGTTCCGCCGCGGACAAGAGCGGCGGAACCGGACAATGCAGGCTGGCGCAGACCAGGCGAAGCAGTTCCGACTCGCCCAGGGTCAGTTTCCCGTCCCGGGAAACCGTCGTAACCAACGCCTTGATCAGTTCCTGCTTCACCATCGGAAGCAGCACATCCAGCCTCGTCAATGCACGGTCCAGTGGTTCGACCCAGTGTTCTATCGGAACGTATCGAAGCGCAACATTGGGCAAGAGTTGGTGTATGCCTGCATCGAAAGCGTGTGCAGCGTCCTGCCCATCGTCAGTACCGGCTCTTGCGACCACGGAAAACAGAGTCTGTAGTTCCTCCGTTCGCGCGATGAGCTTGGGTCGACGTGTGATGCTCGCCGGACCCTGCGGTGCGAGCGCTTCCGCCAGGTGGATGCGAATCAGGCGCGCAAGCACGTAGTCGAGTACGGTCAGGGATGCATCCATGGCAACTAGTTCGCCAACCAGGGAAACCAGCGTGCGGAGCTGGGTTTCGGGCCGGTGTCGAAGGGCGGGGAAACAGATTTCCAGCAGGGGGACGCGAAGTGCGGGGTCCAAACGCAGGATCATCTCCTCGATCGACTTCATGCGTTGCTCATTTTCCGGCGTCATGCGGACGCGCTCGCGGATTCGTGCGTGTTGTCGTTCTCGCACTGGCGGATCGGGACTGAGAATCAGGGTCAGGACCAGGGCCAGGGCGTCGGTCGGTGAGTGAGCGGCGTCCCGGAGCGCGGATGGAAGATTGTCGTGATGCTGATGGGCCGCGCCCAGTGCGGCGCTGCCAGGATTGCCAATGGCGGCAATGACCGATAGCGGCAACCACGCTGCTTCCTGTGCGGGGGTAGGGGGCTTTTCCACAGGTGGCGGCGGTGTCTGCACCCGCGGCGCCAGCCGGATCTCATCCAGTTCCGAGGGATCGAACGACGGTTCCAGGGCGCGAATCCGTTCGAGTATCGGTGGATGGGTGGCAAACATCTGCGTCAACAGGGAACTCTTTTCCGCCAGCAGCATGTGCGAGACCTCTTCCGTGTCTGCGCCCGAAATCACGGCGCGAAGAGGGGAGACGGCAATCTTTTTCAGCGCGCCGGCGATTCCGTGGGGGTTGCGCGTGAACTGTACCGCCGAGGCATCGGCGAGGGATTCCCGCTGGCGGGATACGATGGCCTTGATCCAGCGCGTCAACAACACACCAATGTAACCGATCGCGGCAAGGGCAACGCCCAGCAGCAAGATCAGGAGGACCGCCTTGCCGGCATCCCGCCCGACACGACCCCGGCGTGTCGTCACGCCCCGCAGGATGGTTCGGCCGACCAGGGCGATCACCAGAATCCCGAACGTGACACCCACCAGGCGGGTATTGAGACGCATATCGCCGTTCAGGACGTGGCTGAACTCGTGTGCGACAACGCCCTGCAATTCGTCCCGCGTCAACACTTCCAGGGAGCCCCGGGTTACAACAATCGCGGCATCGCTGATACCGAATCCGGCCGCGAAGGCATTGATGCCGCCTTCGTTTTCCAGCACATACACATCCGGTACGGGGACGCCGGAGGCGATGGCCATCTCCTCGACGATGTTCAACAGCTGGCGTTTCTGGGGATCACCGGTACCGGTGTCGACCAGGGTGCCACCGAGGGAGCGCGCCAGAGTGCCGCCACCACCGGCCAGGCTGAAGATGCGAAAGAGGCTGGCCCCGCCGACGAGCACGGCGACGGTGACGCTGGACCACAGTACGGCCTCGGGGTGCTGGCCCGCCCAGGCATAGTAGGCCCGCGGCGGGAGATAGGGATCCGTGTTGATAATGGTGAGCATCGCCAGAATGGCAAGGTCGGTGATGGCAACGACGACCAGCGTCGCCAGAATGAACAGCAGCACGGCGATCACCGTGTATCGCCGTGAGCGTTGTTGTTGCTCGAAGAAGTTCACGCAGGCAGCCGCGCGACGCGGCAGGCGCTAGAACGAGACCTTGGGTACGGCGCGCTTTGATTCGTCTTCGATTTCAAGCAGAGTTCCCGGCTTGAAATGGAATGATCCCGCGATAAACGAACTGGGAAACATCTCACACGCGTTGTTGTAGTCCATCACCGAATCGTTGTACGCCTGGCGCGCGAACGCCACCTTGTTTTCGGTACTGGTCAGTTCCTCCGACATCTGCATCATGTTCTGATTGGCCTTCAGGTCCGGATAGGCTTCCACCACCGCCAGCAGCCGGGAAAGGGCTCCGGTCAACGCGGATTCGGCGCCACCCAGCTTCTGAATGGCTTCGGCCGACGCCGGGTCGGCGGAGGCGTGCTTCAGGCCCGCCACCGCGGCATTGCGTGCGGCCACCACGGCCTCCAGGGTTTCCCGCTCGTGCTTCATGTAGCCCTTCGCGGTTTCCACCAGGTTGGGGATGAGATCATGGCGACGTGTCAGCTGGACATCGATTTGTGCGAAGGCGTTTCGGAACCGGTTGCGCAGAACGACCAGCCGGTTGTACAGAACGATGACGAAGACGAGCAGGGCGACAATGATGCCGATGAAAATCAAGCCTCCCATGATTTCACTCCTGTGTATTCATTATTTGGTAGCTAGTTATGTCCTTGTCCAGTATAGCTGCAATCGGGAACTGCGGTCTTCCCGTTTTCCGCTTGATGGTGCGGGCTGGACGCACCGGGCGGAGTTGGCCAATATGTAAGGAATGGTTACAGCCTGTCAGGATGGCGGGAGAGGGTGATGGCAACCACGGAACGATTTTCTTCCTTTGTTGAATTCTGGCCATTCTACGTGTGCGAACACAGTGTGCCGGCAACGCGCATCCTTCATTTTGTCGGGACCGCAACCATCGCTCCGCTGGCCGCCGCCGCGATCCTGTACAGCCCCTGGTTTTTCCTGGCCATACCGTTCAGCGCATATGGCTTCGCCTGGATCGCCCATTTCCTCGTTGAGCGCAATCGTCCAGCGACCTTCACCTACCCGGTGTGGTCGCTCATGGGCGACTTCAGGATGTTTGCGCTGATGTGCGCGGGACGAATGAGTAAAGAAGTACAGAGGTGTCAGCATTTGCGTTCGAGTTCGTAGGGGGACCCTTGTTTGACCGACAGTTGACGCACCTTGTCCTCCTTGCCCTGCTCCTTGCGGGCTTGTACACGGTCATCGGCGACAATGCCCTGCGTGGCCAGTGGCTCGGCCTGGACACGAAACGCTGGATCATCTGTGCGGCCCTGGTGCCAATCCTGCATCAGGTATATGTCTGGTTTGCGTGGCGCACCGAGGAGTACCACCAATGGTTCAGCCGCCGCTTCGGATCCTGGGCCTTCCCGGTCTATGGGGCCGTGTTCGTGATGTTGTTGGTGTCCCGGCTCCTGTCGGTCCTGGCCCTGGCAATTGCCAACCATGGAACCATCGGGTTCAGCCCGACGGTCGGATGGTTTTTGTCCCTGCTACTGGCGATCCCGCTTGTGTACCTGTTCTACTCGGTAGCGCGGTATTTCACGTTCCGGCGTGCCATGGGTATCGACCATTTCGATGCCAGCTACCTCGATCTGCCATTGGTGCGCCAGGGTATTTTCCGCCTCAGCCCGAACGCGATGTATGTCTTCGGATTCCTTGTGTTGTGGATTCCGGGGTTGGCCCTGCGCTCGGAGGCGGCGCTGTGGCTGGCCCTGTTCAACCATCTTTATATCTGGGTTCACTACTATACAATCGAGCTTCCGGATCTGCGCCGCCTGTACAAGACACCGGTATAGGGGCAATCGACCGGCGGATTCCCGGTCGCAACGGCGGTATTGCAGGGCGTACGAGGAGATATGGACGATTCACTTTTCTTTCTGGGCCTGGCCTCGCTGCTGCTGGTCCTGACCCACGTGGTCCCGTCCAGCGTCGGGATTCGGCGGCGCCTGGTGGCCATGCTCGGTGAAACGGTCTTTGCCGCGATCTATTCGCTGCTGGCCCTGCTGATGATTGTGTGGACTGTAATCGAGTATCGCGATGCATCAACCGTGTATCTGTGGAACCCCGGTTTGCTTCATGTGCTTCCGCTGATCGTGATGCCCTTCGCCATGATTTTGCTGGTGGCCTCGGGATTGTCGCGCAATCCGACCGTGTACGGAAAAGGGGATGAGTTGAGAGAGGACGCGGGTGCGAAAGGAATGATTCGCATAACCCGTCATCCTTTCCTGTGGGCGGTCATGCTGTGGGCGGCTGCACACATCGCCGCCAACGGTGATCTTGCTTCGCTGTTGTTTTTCGGGGGCTATCTCGCGCTTGCTGCTGTGGGTTCCGTGGCCCTGGACCGGAAATACGCCGATCGTTATGGAGAGGCCTGGATGCCGTTCGCGCGGCAGACGTCAAACATACCGTTTGCCGCCGTACTCGGCGGCCGTAACCGCATCATCTGGGGCGAGATCGGCTGGCTGATCCCGGTCCTCGGTCTGGTGATCTACGGCGCAGTTCTTGTCGGACACCAGTGGTTATTCGGCGTCCGGCCCTGGTAGTTTCCGATGACCACCAGCCGACATGAAGAGTGCAAGCCGTTCCCGACCAAGGATGGATCGGAGATCCGCGAACTCATGCATCCAGCGGTCCATGGAAACCGCGCCCAGAGCCTGGCCGAGGCACGGGTGACCATCGGCGCGCGTACGCGAGCCCATCGCCACCGGCTCAGCGAAGAGCTGTATCACGTGCTCGAGGGAGAGGGACTACTGCATCGGGATGGTGAAACCGTACAGCTGTGCCCAGGGGATACTGCCTGCATCCCGCCAGGGACCGTGCACTGGATCGAAAACACCGGCGCCGGCCCGCTGCGCTTCCTGTGCAGCTGCAGTCCGGCCTACAGCCACGACGATACCGAGCTGGTCCCGTGACGTAACGGGGCTTGCGCTCAGCGGCACTTGCGGTCGGGCAGGTCACAGGGCGCCGGTTGAACCCAGAAAAAAATACGTTAATACAGTAGTTTAGGATTGCTTTCTGACTCTGCCGATTTGGCACAGGATGTGCTTTCTTTGTGGGTCGATGGATACGAAACCGGAAAAAGGTCGAGGGATCGGGATCGGGCGACTGACGGCCGCCATGCTATTGGTGGCGACCCTGGGGGCGACGGGCACGGCCGCCCATGCGGCCCTGTATGTCTACCAGATGCGGGATGGTTCGCGCATCGCCACCGACCACCCGCTGAGCAACAAGAACTACAAGCTCATCCGAACGGGCAGCAACCCGGCCGGCGTCGGAATCCTGTTGGCGGCCCGCACACCGCAGTTCTTTCGCGCGAATCCAAAGGCCTACGATCGTCTGATCGCCCATTCAGCGGCGCGGCAAAAGGTAAACAGGGCCCTGGTGAAGGCCATCATTCATGCGGAATCGGGGTTCAATCCCTACGCAACCTCGGACAAGGGTGCCTGCGGATTGATGCAGCTGATGCCCGGAACGGCCGAGATGTATGGTGTGAGTAATCTGTACGACCCGGAGCAGAACATCCGCGCCGGCGTCCGCCACCTCAAGTATCTGCTGCGACTGTTTCGCAATAATACCCGTCTCGCAGTCGCCGCCTATAATGCCGGCGAGAACGCCGTGCGCAAGTACCGGGGAGTTCCGCCCTACACGGAAACCCGCAACTATGTGACGCGGGTGCTTCGATACAAAAGACGCTATAGCAGCCGGGCGCGGGGCAGCGGCGCCTGATGCGGTAACGCGTTGATTCACTCTATGGTAGACTCACGCGCCTCCCTGCCGGGGCCGGCCGTCCGCTGGTGCGAGCCCGTTGCGGGAGATCGACCAAGAATGAACAGGTGTACGGGTCCGTTGTCACGGAACCCTTCTACAGGTCCGGAGTTCCATGCGTCGCCAACTTCTGAGTTCCCAGCGTCGACTCCTTTCAGTCAGTCGATGGAAGACCCGTCTGGTTTTCTGGAGCGGTGCTGTGGCCATTGGCGGCGCCGCTGCCGTATTCGCCAAGGGCGCGGACTACGCTGACCACTATTTCCATCTGGCCCTGAAGTACGGGTGGTGGGTTCCACTGATCCTCACGCCCGCCGGCCTGGTGCTGGTGGCCTTTCTTACGCGCAAGGTTCTCCCGGGAGCCGAGGGTAGCGGGATTCCCCAGGCCATCGCCGCCCTTCGTTCGCGCAACGAGCCCCATCGCAGTATGTTGCTGTCCATGCGCATCGCCGTGGGCAAGATCCTGCTGACCCTAATCGGCCTCTTGTCCGGGGCTTCCATCGGGCGCGAGGGTCCGACCGTGCACGTTGGCGCGGCGGTCATGTACTCCATCGGCCGGTTTGCCAAGTTCCCGCGCCACGATATCGAACGCGGCCTGATTCTGGCCGGTGGCGCCGCCGGTATCGCCGCCGCCTTCAATACGCCCATCGCGGGTATCGTGTTTGCCATCGAGGAGATGAGCCAGTCGTTCGAGGAAGAGACCAGTGGAACGCTGTTTCTCGCCGTCGTGCTGGCGGGCGTGGTGGCTGTGGCCGTCCTGGGCGATTACACCTATTTCGGCCGTACCGAGGCCTCCATGGTGTCCTATACCAACTGGATTGCGGTGGCGGTATGTGGAGTCGTCGGCGGGGCCTTTGGTGGAATTTTTTCCTGGGCTATCGTGACTGGCAACCGCAAACTGAGACCCTTCGCACGTCGCCATCCCCTATACCTTGCCGCGGCCTGCGGTCTGGTCGTTGCCGGAGCCGGAATCCTGACCCACGGCGACGCCTTCGGAACCGGGTACAGCGCGGCACGGGAACTGGTGACGGGCTCGGGTCACAGTTCGTTTCTCTATCCCGTTATGAAGATGGTCGCGACCGTGGCTTCCTACTTCAGCGGCATTCCCGGCGGTATCTTCGCTCCGTCACTTTCCGTCGGCGCCGGTCTCGGAGATCTTCTCAGCAACTTCATGCCCGGTGTTCCGGTTACCGTGGTGGTGATCCTGGGCATGGTGGCCTATTTCTCGGGTGTGGTGCAGACCCCCATCACCGCCTTTGTCATCGTGATGGAAATGACGGCCAACCAGACTATGTTGTTGCCCTTGATGGCGGCTTCCTTCATTGCCTACGGCGTTTCGACCATGATCTGCAAACAGCCCATCTACCGCGCACTGTCCGAGGCCTTTGTCTGGGTGGAGCCGGAAACGAAGGAGGACGAAAAACCCGAAGAAGAAGAGGGGGAAGCGGCGCCGGCGGAAGGCGAGGCGAACACCGCTGCGGACGACAAACCTTCCGATCGGGTATGATTGGGCTTCGCCGAACAGCGAATGGGGGCGTGAAATGAGCGAGCAGGCGGACCAGCTAATGTCCAAGGAGGCACGCATCCTGCGTGCAATGCGCAAGACGCTGACGGGAATCATCAAGGATACCGCCACCGAGCCCGGCATGAAGCATCCCTTGTCCGGCGATACAATCGAGGACATTCGCCAGTGTCTGGGCCTGATCGCGGCGCGCGAACAGGAGTTGCTTCAGGAAGCGGGCGTGGAAAACAATATGCGGCCGAAGTTTATCGACGAGCCCGACGCCGACGCCAGCACGGTAGTGCCAATCAGCAGTATTACCCGCAACAAGAAGCCGAAGTCCTGAGCCGGTCGCTCAGGCGCCCGTAGTCAATTCCAGCAGCAGCCCGTTCAGGCGCTGAACGAAATCCGCCGGATCCTCCAGCTGGCTGCCTTCGGCCAGGCGCGCCTGATCGTACAGAATATTGGCCCAGTCCCGGAAGCGTGTGTCATCGTCCAGCGTCGCCAGGCGATCGACCAGGGGATGGTTCGGATTGATCTCAAGGATCTTCTTGCTCGGCCCGATGTCCTGTCCTGCTTCCCGCAGGATGCGTTCCATATTGCTGCCCAGGTCCGCGGCATCCGCCACCAGACAGGCCGGCGACTCGGTCAGTCGATGGGATACCCGTACGGACTTGACCCGTTCGTTCAGTGACTCACCGATGCGATCCAGCAGTGGCTTGAGTTCGGCCGCATTGTCTGGCTCGCCCTCCTCTTCACCCAACTCCGAGGGATCCAGATCCCCTTTGGTCACGGACGCCAGAGGTTTGCCATCGAACTCGCTGAGGTGTGCCGTGACCCATTCATCGATCCGGTCGCTGAGCAGCAGTACCTCGATACCGCGTTTGCGGAAGATCTCCAGGTGCGGGCTGTGGCGCGCCGCCGCCCGGGTTTCCGCGGTGACGTAGTAGATCTTGTCCTGACCCTCGCCCATGCGAGCGACATAGTCGGCCAGGGATGTATCCTCCGCATCGCCCTTGCTGGCTGTGGTGCAGAAACGGAGCAGTCCGGCGATTTGCTCGCGGTTCGTTTGATCCTCGACCACGCCTTCCTTCAGCACGCGTCCGAATTCGGTCCAGAAACTGGCGTACTTGTCCTTGTCATTCTTCGCCAGGTTCTCAAGCAGCCCCAGCACCTTCTTGGTGGAACCGGCGCGAATCGCGTCGATGTCCTTGCTGTGCTGGAGAATTTCGCGTGAGACATTGAGCGGCAGGTCCGCCGAATCGATGATCCCGCGCACGAAACGCAGGTAGTTGGGCATCAGTTGCTCGGCGTCATCCATGATGAACACACGCCGTACGTACAGTTTGATCCCGTAACGGCGATCGCGATCCCACAGATCGAACGGCGCATGGGCGGGGATGTACAATAGCGAGGTGTATTCCTGCTTGCCTTCCACGCGGCTGTGCACATGGGCCAGCGGGTTCTCGAAATCGTGGGCGATGTGCTTGTAAAACTCGTCGTATTCGTCCGCGCCAACCTCCGACTTGGGCCGGGCCCACAGGGCCGAGGCACTGTTCACTGTTTCATCGCTGCCATCGGCGGCGGGCATGATCACCGGGATGGTGATGTGATCCGAATACTTGCGAATGATGGAACGCAATCGCTGGGCGTCGAGGAATTCGTCTTCGCCCTCGCGCAGGTGCAGTACAACCTCGGTTCCACGGCCCGCCTTGTCCACCGTTTCCAGGGTGTAGTCGCCGGTCCCTTCCGATTCCCAGCGCACGCCGTGTTCGGCGCCCAGACCGGCGCGGCGCGTGGTCAGGGTGACACGATCGGCGACGATGAAGGCGGAGTAGAAGCCGACGCCGAACTGGCCGATCAGCCTGGCATCCCGTGCCTGGTCGCCGGTCAGTGACTCGAAGAACTGGCGCGTTCCGGATTTGGCAATCGTGCCGATGTGGTCGATGACTTCCTGGCGGCTGAGGCCGATCCCGTTGTCGCGTACTGTCACCGTGCGGGCATCCTTGTCGAAGGAGACATGGATCTTCAGTTCGTTGTCGTTTTCGTACAGCGCGTCGTCGCTCAGGGCCTCGAAGCGCAGTTTGTCAGCCGCGTCGGCGGCATTGGAGATCAGCTCGCGCAGGAAGATCTCCTTGCTGCTGTAAAGCGAGTGGATCATCAGATCCAGCAGCTGTTTGACCTCGGCCTGAAAGCCCAGGGTTTCCTTGTGTGCGTTTGCGCTCATGGTTGTGTAGCGTGCTCCCGTTGGTCGGCGGTTTGATCTTGTGAAGTAGGGAGAAAACTGGGGATTTGGGTGGCGGCTTTCAAGTCCGGTTTCAGTGATTGGCGACGCGCAAGACCTCCACCGCGGCAAAGTGTTCTTGCAGGGTCTGGGTGGTTTCACGTGCCAGATGTTGTTCCGGTGACAGGCCGTTGTCCGGATCCTGGCGCAGGCTGCCGCTGAAGCGCACGCGCACCGACATCGGGGCATAGTGGCGCGCCAGGTGATGTAGCGATTCCGCCCGGCCGGGCCGGACGTGGGGCAGGGTTTCGGCCACGGTCTGGATGGCCGCAATCTCCACTCCGCGGACGAGCTCGCGCAGGTCGGCCCGTACCGTACGATGCACCACCTGGGCGACCATGGAATAGATGTGTTTGGCCGCGGCGAGCAGCTGCGGATCGATTCCATCCATGTGATTGAAATAATCAAGAGCCGGGTAGTAGCCCAGGCCGTGTTCCTGTACCGCCGTATCCACCTGATCCGCCAGATTGGGCCCGATCAACAGCGCCATGTCCCCGAACTGGATATCCAGCTCCTGGGGCGAAAGCGTGAGCAGGACCTCGACGTCGTAGCGTGGAAACAGGGCGGTGGACATGGGGATCAGATCTTTGCCGAGTTGGTCAGGATGGCGAACTGCTCGAACAGCGGGCCGGTCACGGGCTCCAGCTTGCGTCGCATCAGGGTGCCCTCGGCCGTGGTATGGGCAAAGATCGGCGTGACCAATGCATCGCTGACACCGGCCAGCAGCAGCACCGCGCCCAGCTCGGCGCGCAACTGCGGGGCGTGCTCCAGTATCGCGGCGACATCGTCCGGGGCCCGTTCGCACAGACCGTCGACACATCCCAGGAGCTCTGCAATGTCGCGCAGGAGCGGATCCACGCGGCGCGCGGGTGCGAAGTAGTCGCCAATGGTATTGAGCAGGGCTACAACCACATCCTGGTTTGCCGGCTTGCGCAGGACGCCTTCGGCATGGCGAAGGTAGGTTTGACCTGCGCCGCCCAGGGCCCGATGCAGGGTTTCGGCGATCTCGTTGCCGGCCTCCACCAGCGGCATCAGGGCCACGGCCGTGGTGGCGAAGTCTCCGCGCTCGGGCGACGGTTCCGGAAGGTCTTCGGGAGTGGCCTGCAGGAAGCCGACGCGATAGGCGTTGCGGCGCGCGCCGCTGGCCCAGACCTTCTCGCGCGCGCCATCGTCAATCAGGCCCGGCTGCAGAACCAGGCGCACGGTATCGACCATCTGTTGCGGTTCGGTTTCGAAGGCCAGGTGTTCCACCAGGTGTACGGCCAGTACGCGGCCCATTTCGCTCCCGGCAACCTGCGGGTTCGCCAGCATGCGCCGCGCGTTGTCCGAACTCGGGTCGATCCACCAGGCCCGTCGCGCGAGTTCGCAGGTAAGCCCCGGGGCATTGGAAACCGCGACCACGGCTTCCGGTTCTCCCAGCATCAGCAATTCGGCGAGACCTTCATCCCGCGCCTGGCCCATGCGCGTCCAGCGCCGCAGGAACACCGGGTAGCCACCGGGAGAGCCGAGGACGTGCCCGGAAATGAGTTCGCGCACCTGCTTGAGGTACTGGTCCGCACGGCAGTTGGCGTGCAACTCAATACGCGATTCGGTATCGCCGCTCAATGCATGCAGCGTCATCCGCGACTCGTCAATGCGCACGGCATCGATGCCGCTATGCAGCATCACGTTGAGCTTCAGGGTGTCTTCGTTCGAAAGTGCCACGTCAAGTCTTGCGCCGGGTGCGAGAGCGGCGCACAGGATACCGTAGTGTGCCGCCTAGTTCAGTTGCAGTCGCTGGCCCCAGGGAACGGGTTGTTTGCCCTTCACCAGCCAGATAACGGGATAGTGGGGTTCGTTTTGCGGAAATTCACCCTGGGCATCGGTGAAATAGATAAGCAGATCGGGTTCGCGGTCCTGTCGGCCCGTCCATTCGAACACCGGCCGAAAATCGGTGCCGCCGCCACCCTGCAGTTTCTCCGGAGGTTCCAGGGTTTCCCAGGGCTCAAATACCCAGGGGCATCCGCCGCTCAGCTCGGCATCGCAGGCGAGCAGGGTGATGCGGGCACGCATCTGGCCCTTGATGGCATCGATCTCTGAAAGGAACTCGCCGATCTCCCGGTCCGCCACCGAACCGCTGGTGTCGATGGCAACGACCAGGTCAGTTTGGGCACTGCGCAGGCTGGGGAAGATGGCATCGCCCTCGCGCCGGCTGGACGGGCGCATATAGCTGTAGTCGTCGTGGGCAACGCGGGTCATGTAGCGCGCCAGCAGCATGCGCCAGGGGAGTTGTGGCTGCAGCAGATGATCGACCAGCCGCGCCATGGCGCCACCGAGCTTGCCTGCCTGCATGGCCTGTTGTGCGGCACCGGCCAGGCGCTGTTGCCACTGCACGGCCAGGGAATCCCGTTCCTGATCGCTCAGGGGCGGGGGCGGTGAGGCGCCGCCCTTCGATTCATCGGTCTCCCCGTGCTCACCGGATCCCTGGCCGTCCTGGGGCGGGTTCTCACCCCGGCCCGAACCCGAGTCGGAACCGGGCGGTGGTGGCGGGGAGTTTTGCGGCGCGTTTCCCTGGCCGGATTCGCTCTGGTTCTCGTCGTACAGGTGCTGGTCCATGGGTTCCTGATCCGCGTTTTCGTCGATCAGGGGGTAGATTTCCTCCGCGGTCATACCTTCGTATTCGCGCAGCAGCAGCGCATCGGGCGTCGGGATCAGGCCGTCGTTTGCCAGCAACGGATTGATGGCGAAGTCGCAGGCCACATCCCACCGATGTTTGTCCCGATGTCCGCGACGCGCAAAATGGGAAAGGGCGCAATGCATGGCCTCGTGGGCAAGCACGAATTGGGTTTGTTCCAGACTGAGTGCGTCGATGTAGGCGCGGTTGTAGTAGAGCTTGCGCGCGTCCGTGGCCAGGGTCTTGCACCACCTGGGATCGCCGGCTACGAGCGGAAGACGCAGGACCAGGGCGCCGAGAAAGGGCTTGTCGAGGATCAGGCGCGTGCGCGCCGCGCTGAGTTTGGTTTCTATCGCGTCGTCGGCCACGGGATCAGGAATCGTACAGCATGACGTCCGCGACGTTCTTGGCCCACTGCTGGAATTGGGGAACGGCGAAGATCTTCTCGCCAATGGCGCGGTGCATGTCCGACACCAGCATGACCCCCATCTCGCGGCTGGGGAAGCGCCCGGCGTAATCGAGAATATGGCCCAGGGCCTCGGTGCCGTTCTGTCCGTTCTGTGAGCGGATGGAACGGCCGACCAGGGCCGCGGCCACCGCATACTGCAAATCGGTTTCCTTCGGTACCGGGACCGAGGGATCGCCGGCGGTGATGGCATCGATATCGGGCAACTGGTCGAGATTGTCGATGAAGGCCTTGAGTTCCACCCCGGCGGCCGGTCCTACGCACGCCTGCAGCGCACCGAGAATGAGATCGGGCTTGTCGAGAAATTTGTGTAGCGCACGATGGGCGAACTCCCACGAGCGCGGGGAAGGGAAGGCCACGGGGTTGTGCGCGGGATCGAAATCGAACAGGAGTTCGGGACGGAAACGCAGAAACGCGATGATGCGTTCATCGATCTCGTGCGCGTAGGCCCACTGCACCCAGTCATCAAGATTGGTCTCGAACTCCAGATGCGAAAAACGATTGGCGAGGGGCGCCGGCATGCTGTAGGTAACTCCACGGTCGCCCTGGCGATTGCCGGCGGCGAAAATCGCCCAGCCGTCAGGGATGTGGTACTCGCCCAGCCGGCGATCGAGAATCAGCTGATAGGCGGCGGCCGATACGGTGGGTGCGGCCGAGGTGATCTCGTCCAGGAACAGAATGCCTCGCGGGCCATGGCGCTCGGCATCCGGCAGCAGTGCCGGGATGGCCCATTCCACCAGATCATCGACGCGGAAGGGGATGCCGCGCAGATCCGAAGGCTCCATCTGCGACAGGCGAATGTCGATCACGGGTACCCGGTGGCGCTCGCCGATTTCCTGTACCAGCTGTGATTTGCCCACGCCGGGTGGACCCCAGAGCATGACCGGCGTGTGGTGGCCATGCTCGGTACTCAGGAACTCTCCGTCGAGTATGGCTCGTACGTGGGCAGGGCGCATGTGAACTCCGTTGAAACCGTTGAGAAGATTGCGTAGGGAAAGGGATTTTACATTTTCTGTTAGAGTAAGTCCTATCAATATAAGCACAGAATCGTTGTGCCGATAGGCCGCGAGGGAAGCGCATGGGGCAGGACATCAACGGCGGTCGGTACCAGAAGCAGGACTTTGATGCCTTCCGCGCACGCCTGACAGAGGAAACCGATCTGCTGCACGCATTCCTGCAGGAGGGGCGGTTCGCGGACGGGGCTCGCACTGGCGGCTATGAGGTGGAGGCCTGGCTGGTCGATGGCGAACTTCGACCGGCGCCCATCAACGAGGTGTTTCTCGAGAAGCTGGACGATCCAATGGTGGTGCCGGAGCTGTCCAGTTTCAACGTCGAACTGAATACCGAACCACGGGTCCTGCAGGGGGATGCGTTGCGGCGTATGCACGAGGATCTGGATCGCGTCTGGAGCCGCTGTCGCGAAGCGGCATCGCAACTGGGTGCCGAACTGCTCGCGACCGGGATCCTGCCGACGGTGCGGGAAGATGATCTGGTGCTGGACAACATGTCGCACCGGCCACGTTACCGCGCTCTCAATGAACAGATTCTGCGCCTGCGAAAGGGTGAACCCATCCATCTCGATATCGCCGGTCGCGAAGTCCTCGATGTATCCCATCATAACGTCATGCTGGAAGCCGCGGCGACTTCGTTTCAGATCCACCTCAAGGTCGGGCCCGAGGAAGCGGTACGCTATTTCAATGCCTCGATCGTTCTTTCGGCACCCATGGTTGCTGCCTGTGCCAATTCGCCTTTCCTGTTCGGTCGTGACCTTTGGGACGAGACCCGCATCCCGCTCTTCGAGCAGGCGGTGTCGGTACGCTCGACGCGATCGAGGGGTGCGGACCGGGTAAACTTTGGAATGGGCTACGCTCAGGAATCGTTGGTCGAGTTTTTCGACGAAAACATTGCGCGCTACGATATCGTGTTGCCCGAAGCGCTTGATGAGGCTGCCGACCGGTTCCCCCATGCACGTCTGCACAACGGAACGATCTGGCGCTGGAACCGCCCGTTGATCGGCATGGACGAAGATGGGCGGCCGCATTTCCGGATTGAACACCGTGTTGTTCCTTCCGGCCCAAGCCTGGTGGACATGATTGCCAATGCCGCATTCTATTTCGGGTTGGTCCACGGTCTGGCCGAGGCGAGCGAGGTGCCGGAGAACCAGCTGACCTTTGAGCTGGCGCGGGCGAACTTTTACAATGCCGCAAGACAGGGACTGAATGCGCACATCACCTGGCTGGACGGGGAAACCGTTCCGGTTCAGGCCCTGCTCATGGAAGAATTGATTCCACTCGCGGGGGATGGCCTTCGAGCGCAGGGTTTCGACGAAGCGGATGTGGACTACTACATGGCCATCCTTCGCGATCGGGTCAGCAGCTGGTGCAATGGAACCGCATGGCAGCGTGCGTGGGTGGAATCCCACGGCCGGGACATGACCGGCCTGGCGAAGGCGATTCTGCGTGCGCAGCACGGCCGCGCTCCGGTGCACGAATGGGAGATCTGAAGGCGTGCATGATTTGAACCTCAACCTAAACGTACTGGATGGACTCCCGGCTGGTCTGCTGGAACTTCAGGCCCGGTCGCTTCATACCCTGCTTTCGGGACCGACCCTGATTCATCTGCCCGGCCGGCGACCGGAGCCGCTGTTTGTTTCCGTGCTTTTGCACGGAGACGAGGACGGTGGCTGGGAGGCCATGCGGCGCCTGCTGCGGCGATACGACGAAAGGAATGAATTGCCCCGCGCCCTGTCCCTGTTCATTGGCAATGTAGAGGCGGCGCGCCATGGTGTACGATTTCTCGAGGGGCAGGCCGACTACAACCGGGTTTGGGAAGATCATTCCGGCAACGAGAATCTTCCGGAACGTCTGCTGATGCGGCAGGTGGTCTCGGAGATGGAAGCACGCGGACTGTTCGCTGCCATCGACGTGCACAACAACAGTGGGCTGAATCCGCATTACGGCTGTGTTCGTCATCTCGACCACGAGCATTTGCATCTTGCGGCATTGTTCTCGCGCACCGTGGTCTTTTTTCGTACTCCCATCGGAGTGCAGACCGGCGCCTTCGCCGAACTCTGTCCGGCCGTAACCATCGAGGCGGGCAAGTCGGGTCAGGCCCACGGTGTGGAGCACATTCTCGAATTTGTCGACGCGGTGCTGCATCTGTCGCAATGGCCGGACCATCCGGTGGCGGAGCACGATGTCGACCTGTTCCATACCGTTGCGGTATGCAAGGTGCCGGAACCCGTCAGCTTCGGGTTCGGGGAGTCCGACACCGATATTGAGTTCCTTCGTAACCTGGACCATCTGAATTTTCGTGAGCTGCCCGCAGGCACGACACTCGGGCGCATCCACGGATCGAAGGCGGTGCCGCTGGATGTGCGGGACGAAGGCGGAGAGGATGTGACCGCCCGCTTCTTCCGCGTCCACGGGGGCGAGCTTCAGACGACGCTACCGGTCATGCCGTCGATGTTATCGGTAAACGCCACGGCGATTCGGCAGGACTGCCTGTGTTATCTCATGGAGCGCTATCCGGGATTTCATTCCGGCCGCCCGACTTCCGCATCCTCGATCGGCTAGGTCGAAGCCTTTCGGCAGCTCAATCGTGACGACCCCGCGCCTGATTCTTTTCCCGTCCGTGGCCGATGCCATACCGCCGGATCTCCATCAGTGGCGGGCCTCCCTACTGGATGCCGGACTGACAGGCGCACCGTTGTCGTCGTCGGGCGATGAGTGCTTTCGTACCGGAAAACGTTTCCTCGACTTTGTCAGTTTCCTTGGTTGTTCCCCTACACTGAACCTCGATGGATCCGAATCCGACAAGGATTCGCCGAATACCTATTCCATCGAGGTACCGGTGCCGGTTGCGGAGGTGCAGTTCCTGGGCGATCCCGCCGGCGCTCCGCGGTGCCCCGGCTGTGGTGCCGGTTTCGCAGACTGGCGAGACCATATGCCCGACAAGGTACAAGACGAGTTGCCTTGTCCGCATTGCGGAAAGGGATTCGCGGCCATGGCCTGGAACTGGCGCCGGCAGGCGGGCTTCGGGCGCTACTGGATCAATGTAAGAGGTGTCCACGAAGGAGAGGCCGTACCCACAGACTCGCTTCTCGCCGCGTTGAAAAGGCTGAGCGGAGTGGTCTGGGACTACGCCTACAGTCGAACATAGTTCGGGACGAAATGCGGGCCGGCTGCTACACTGAAAGATCGGTTCCGGGCACAGAGAGGAGAAAATGACAAACGGCCGGCATCGGATTGAAATCTATGAACCTGCGGAATTCACGTCGCAGCCCCTGAACGTGCACGGAATATCCGTCATTGAATCTCCGGAACACAAGCAGGCCTACCTGTGTGAGCTGGATGACGCGATCCGGATTGACGAGGGCGAGGTGCATGAAGTGGTCTTGCGGCCTCGCCATGACGATCCTATCGATCGCTGCGTCAGCAGCACCTGCACGGTACTGATTTCCTGTGTCAAACCGGGCCAGTCGCTCACGCAGCAGGGGGATTTCCGCTATACGGACGTGATCAACTGGGGAGTGGGCAAGATTACGCCGGTGGAGGTGAACGAGGGCTAGACGGTTTCTTCGGCGCCGATTGCGTCGAGAAACTCGCTGGCGGTGGCGAACCGTTGTTCCGGATCCAGGGAGCAGGCGCGGGCCAATGCTTCGGCCAGTGCTGCGGGCGGCTTGTCCAGGTATTTTGAAACTGGCCGGTATTTTCTTCCGCCGAGGTCAGCAGAATCCTTCGCGTGACCGTAGGGAAGTTTCCCTGTCAGCAGGTTGTAGACGGTAACGCCGGTGGCGAATATATCGGAGCGCTCATCCAGCTTCTGCGTTGTCCATACCTCCGGCGCGAGGTATATCGGATTCAGTACGCGCAGTCCGACCTCTTCTCCGCGTTTCAGCCAGTAGCTTACGCGATGGGCATCGAACCCGAGAAACTGGATCGAACGGGTATATTTGTTCAGGATTATGTTCTCCGGACGTATGTCGCCGTGGTAGATGCGCTTGGTGTGAATGTCCACAAGAAATGTCGCCAGCTGCCGGGCGATCGCCACACACTCCTTCGGTGCCAGCTTGCCCTTTCTCCGCAAACGGGCCGCCAGGTTTTCACCATCGACCGCATCGTGCACCGCGTACAGGCAGGATCGGCGATTGCGCTCTACCGGCAGTGACTGGGCAATAAAGGTGTCACCAAGTCGTCGGGCAAGCCGTTCGTCACGCAGGAACAGCAGGCGCAGGCGCGGGTCGCGCATGAACCCGGGTTCCGGAAACTTGAGGACGACGGGCAAGTCGCCGACGATATCGACGGCGCTGTAGTAATGCGCCAGACGGCCCTTGCGCCGACGCTTCACGATGTGGAAATTGTCGATGATCTCACCGGCCTCGGGCAGGTTGCACACGGGCGGTACCTGGGCGTATTCCGATGGTTCGGGTTTGTCCGGTACGGAGTTTACGTAAACCACCGCAGCTGTTCCGCTTCGCGCACCGTGGGTGATTGCCTTGCGTACGATTCCCTCGGCGATAGCTGCGGCGCTGGGATCCACCGAGGGTGATTGCCTTGCGTACGATTCCCACGGCGATAGCTGCGGCGCTGGGATCATCCAGCAGAAGACTGATGAATGCGGTGCCCTCCAGTTTTGCGTGGGCGCTTTCGGTGGTGACGATCAGAATATCGCCGGCCTCCAGCGTGCCCGAATGGTATTCGGGCTGTACCTGTGCCTCCAGCCCGCACGCCCGTGTCACAACCGGTGCAGATGCGACCCTGGGAATGGCGTGATCGTTGGTTAGCTGACGCAGGCGTGAATCCCGGTACAGCCATACCCGATTGTTGCCAGCGTGCGCCGTGTGCCAGTATCCTCCCTGAACGACGAGTGCGCTCAGGGTTACGGAGTGTCGGTTATGGACGTCACTTCGAGCCAGGCGATTGGCGTTGTCGAAGGCAATGGTGAAAGTATCCTTGATGGAGAGATATTCCGGGACGGACAAGAAGTCTTCGGCGAAGACATTGACGAGTTCCTTGGCGGGTTCTCCCTCCTCGTATGCGCCGAGCAGCCCGGCCACCGCTACGAGCGCACCGTGGTGCGTCGCGGCGGGTGCCGCGAGCCACTGGTTCGTTCCGGCGGTCGAGTTTTCGTCGCCGGCGGCAGCGCCGGAGGCGACGGCGATATCTATAACCAGACTGGACATTGACTAGAACAGGACCCCTGATATTGGCTCGGCTACTTCCGTTTCCTGCTTTGAGCAAGCTGCTGTTTATTATAGGTGCTGCCCCGGCGTCATTCCCAATGCCCCGTCGGCTAGCCCGCCGAAGGGCCTGGCAGCCGTATTTTGCTCCGCTTCTGATGCTTGCTCTGCTCTCCGCGGGCGGGTGTTCCGGAAAATCCGGTTCCCTGGTGGCGGAATCCCCGTCATCGGGAGATGCGGCCCCATCGGCGGAACCAGCCGTGGAAAACGACGATCCGTATCGACCCGCCAACGTCCGGGTGTACAAGTTCAACGACACGGTTGATCATCTGATCCTCAAGCCCATGGCTCAAGGCTATCAGTTTGTCACACCGAGGCTTGTGAGTCGCGGCGTGACCAATTTCTTCTCCAATCTGGGTGAGCCTCGGGTCATCATGAACGATTTGTTCCAGGGTAAATTGCGGCAGGCGATTGGTGATGCGACGCGGTTTGGGGTCAACTCCCTGGCCGGAGTGGGAGGCCTGTTTGATATCGCGACACCCTTCGGCCTGCCCAAACACGATGAAGACTTTGGTCAGACGCTCGCTATATGGGGCTGGAAGGACAGCGCCTACGTCATGCTGCCCGGTCTGGGGTCGAGCAGCACGCGCGACGTTGTCGGTATTGCCGTGGATTTCTTCACCTATCCTCTCCTGTATTACCATGATATCGGTACGCGCAACGCGTTGTATGTCCTGCAGCTGGTCGACCATCGAGCCAATTTGCTCGACGCCGAAGCCGTATTGAACCAGGCCGCGAGCGAGGACGAACGCTACGATTTCGTACGCGAGGCCTATACCCAGCAGCGTGAGAATGAGATCTATGACGGCAATGCACCCCTGGATCTGCCTTACAAGCTGGACAACGACACGCCGGATACCGGCGGAAAACCGAAGCAGTGACCGTCCGGCCCCTGGCATGGTTGATCCTGGTCGCGGGGTTTGCCGCCTCTGTGGCATGGGCAGCCGATCGGCCCGGCACCCGTCGGGTAGAGCAGGACGGCATCTCGCTACGGGTCATACAACGAACCCCCGAACAGATCAGCGCCTTCTACGCGGCCCGGGGTTTCCCGTCCGGGGCCGTGCAACGGCTGGCCCGGGACGCCTGTTTCCTGGGGGTCGGTATTCGCAATGGACGCAAGGAGATCGTGTGGCTGGAGCCGTCTCGCTGGCGCCTGGAACGCGACGGCAAGAGGATCCGGCGCCTGGACCGACCGTACTGGGATCGGGTCTGGGCGAAGATAGGTCTGCCCAAGGCGAGTCAGTCCACCTTCGGCTGGACCCAGCTGCCCGAATCCCGCGATCTGAGGCCGGGGGAAGGGGTAGGCGGGAATATCACGATCGCGCCGACGGCGGGACCTTTCCGCCTTCGGGCCCGGTTCAAGCTCGGGGCCCGGCGCGATCAGGGTGAAATCTCCATCGAAATTGACGGACTGGACTGTCCGGGCCGCTCCGGGACCAGCGGGCGCTAGATTTTGCGTTTTTCCCTTCCTTCTACGGTGAATCGGGGTTAAAATCCGGCGCCGTTTCGGCCAAACCGGCCGGAGAGACCGAATTTTCAGGAGCTGAATTTCATGGTGGTGATACGTCTTGCCCGCGGCGGCGCGAAAAAGCGGCCGTTCTACCGGATTATCGTCGCGGATTCCCGTCGCCAGCCGCTGGGCCGTGCGCTGGAACACGTAGGTTTCTACAACCCCCGCGCTGCGGAAGGGGAGGAGCGCTTGCGTGTGGACCGCGAGCGGGTAGATTTCTGGCTATCCAAGGGTGCCCAGCCCTCGCCGCGCGTCGCCAGCCTGCTGAAACAGGGCTGATTTCCGTGTCCGATCCGGCGCTGCCGGCGGACCGGGTAATACTGGGGCGCATTGTCGGCGTCCATGGCGTCAAGGGCTGGGTCAAGCTGGAGTCCGAAACCCGTCCCCGCGAGGCCATCTTTGAATACAGCCCCTGGGAACTGGGAACCGCCCGGGGGTGGCACAGCTTGAAGGTCCTGGGCGGCAGACCCAGCGGGTCGGGACTGACGGCACAATTGGAAGGAATTGAAGACCGCGACCGTGCGCGGGAATTGATCGGCGCAAGCATCGCGATTCCACGGGATCGACTGCCGCCGCCGGAACCGGGCAGCTACTACTGGGCCGATCTCCAGGGCTGCAAGGTGGTAAACCGCCAGGACATCGATCTTGGGACCGTGAGTCACCTCATCGAAACCGGGGCGAATGATGTGCTGGTGGTGAAAAATGGTCACGAACGCCTGATTCCGTACATCGAATCGGTCGTGCTCGAAGTGGATTTGGCAAGACCTGTGATCCACGTGGATTGGGACGAGGATTTCTAGCGGCGCGGCGACAGCCGGCGCGGAACAAGTGAATATCGAGGAGCAAGTCATGATGAACGAAATCATTCGTGGCATCGAAGCGGAACAGATGGGTGATCGCCAGGTACCGGATTTCGCACCGGGCGACACCGTGGTTGTGCAGGTAAAGGTGCGCGAAGGTGATCGCGAACGTTTGCAGGCTTTCGAGGGCCTGGTGATCGCACGCAAGAACCGGGGCGCGAACTCTTCCTTTACGGTTCGCAAGGTCTCTTACGGCGAGGGTGTGGAACGTGTCTTTCCGTTGTACAGCCCGAACATCGACAGCATTGAGCTCAAGCGTCGCGGACGGGTACGCCGTTCCAAGCTGTACTATCTGCGCGAGCGTTCCGGCAAGGCGGCACGTATTCGCGAGAAGATCTAGCAGCGGCAGTCGATGCCACAAGAAACGGGCGCGCAGGCGCCCGTTTTTTGTGGCCCGTAGTCAAGTCCGCGACCTTCGGTTATCTTTTCGTTCCATGTCGACTCCCTTGTCTGCTGCTTCCGTCCTGTTACTGCTGTTATCGGTCTTCGCCGGAGCGCCCGCGCGGGCGGTGGAGCCAGCACCGGCGAAGGCACCGGACGCCGGGACCGCCCCGGCCCCCGCCCCCGCCAATGACGAACTGCTTGCCCGCGTTCACGGGTTGATCACGGCCGGAGCGCGTGGGCTGGCGGTGCACATCATCGATGAACACCAGTCCCCGAACACTCCGGTCGAGAAGTGGATGCAGTGGGAACGCCTGCGGGTCAAGGCCTACCAGGCATCGGGCGACTGGAAGGCGCTGGTGCAACGGGCCGATCGCCTGATCCCGGATCTGCCGCCGGAGTTCGTGAACTGGATTACCACCGAGGCCGCCCGGGCGGAGCTTTCCA
>JARRJV010000009.1 GCA_037388825.1 Acidiferrobacteraceae bacterium
GCCATGGAGATCTCGGCGGTGTCGATGCCGTAGGGGCAGAACACGGAGCAGCGGCGGCACTGGGAACACTGATGGAAATAGCTGTACCAGTCGTCGAGCACTTCCTTGGTCATTTCCGTGGCGCCGATCAGCCACGGCATGCCCAGTTTGCCGAGGATACGGCCGGGTAGGGTGTGGTAGCGGCGGTAGACCTTGCGCAGGAGATCCTGACGCGCGACCGGCATGTTCTTCGGATCGGTCGTGCCCAGGTAGTAGTGGCACTTGTCGGTGCAGGCGCCGCATTTTACGCACGAGTCCAGGAAGACCTTGAACGCCTTGTTGCCACGGGCGATCTCGCCCAGGCGGACAACCGCCTTTTCTTCCCAGTTGTCGACCAGTTCACCGGGAAAGCCCACGCTTTCGTTGTGCTCCGGCTTGGCAACGAACGGCTTGCTGTGCGCCATCACCCCGGGATGGATATGGGGGATGATCGGATATTCCTTGACTTCGGGTACTTGAAAGTCAGCCACAGATTTCTACCTCGTTATCGTTCGTCGTCTCGGCCGTAAGCCTATTTTTCGCCACTGACGCTGGCATTGGCGGTCCAGCCGCGCACATAACGCTTCTCGCGGACATTGTCGATCATGTTGCGACTCGGGCTGAAGAAAACGCCCGGCACGTGCAGCAGTTTGCTGATGGGAAAGACCAGCATCAGGATCGCGACCAGGGTCAGATGGATGATCAAAAACGGGTCGGATGGAAGTGACTGCCAGTCGAAACGCATCAAGCCGAGAAAGAAGGCCTTCAATCCAATGATGTCGGTATGTGCCGCTGGCACAAAGCTCATGATGGCCCCGCTGAGACCAATGGCGACCAGCAACAACAGCATCAAGTGGTCAGACGGGCTGCTGATGTAGCGCACGCGGTCGACCAGAATACGGCGGGCCCACAGGCCGCCAAGACCAAGCAGCATGGTGAAGGCAGCGTACCTGCCAAATGGCTGCACCAGCGCCACCAGTGTCCACACGGGTTCGGTGAAATAGCGAAGGTGGCGCAACAGCACGAGCAACAGGCTGAAGTGGAATATCCAGCCGAACAGCCAAATCCACTTGTTTGACTTGAACAGGCTCTCGAAGACCGTAACTTCCTTGGCCATGCGCCAGACTACGCCGGTGGCCGTGGTTGGCGCCGGCGTGGTCGGAATCTTGAGGGGCTGCGGTGTGCGCGCGTAAACATAAATCTTGTAGCCCACGCCAAAGACCAGGACAGCGGTCGCGACGTAGAACAGAAGCGCGTAAATGACCGTCAACGCAGTGATCGAATGCATCGATTGCTCCAGACTAAAACCCCGGAAGGCGGGCAGGGCGAGAAAACCCGCCCTGCCACTGCCGGGTCCCCGGAATTAAACGCAGCCAGTCGGCTTCGGGAGACCAGCGTACTTACAGGCCTGCTTCGCCGGGCCATACGGGAACAGCTCGTACAGGTACTTGCTGTTGCCCTTGTCCGGGCCAAGCTTCTTGCCAATGGCCTTGGTCAGAACGCGGACCGCCGGGGCGATCTGGTATTCGTCATAGTACTCACGCAGGAAGTTGATCACTTCCCAGTGGTTTTCGGACAGTTCGCAATCGTCGGCCTTGGCCATTACCTTTGCGACTTCCTCGTTCCAGTCATTGCGATCGGCGAGGTAACCTTCCTCATCGACCTCAATCGACTTGCCTGCTACATCAATCGTTGCCATGGTTCTACTCCTATCAAGTTAAACTACGCAGTATCAAAGCCAGGACTGCACGCAGGTACTGTCTGCGGCCAGGTCCACGAAGCCGGTGTAGTCCACCATCTTGATGCCATCGATCATCTTGTCCTGGATGCCACGGGCTTCCACGTCGGGACCGAGGGCGCAGAAGGTGAACTTCTTCATCGCTTCTTCCACTTTCGAACTCATCCCGCTTCCCTTCAACGCCGCATAGACGCCGTCTTCGATCAACAGGATTGTGCTCCCTTCTTTGGCCAGCCGAAGGCAGGTATCGAGGGAGTTCTTTTGATACGGTGATTTATTAACGGTGTGCAACATAGTCATTTTGTTCACCCGATCAGTAGTTCAGTACGATGTCCATTTCTTCCATGAGTGCCTGGATCTCGGCGGCGCTTTTGACTTCGACGTCGACGTTGAAGTCGTCTTCGCCCAGTCCCCGCTGCTCCATGGCTTCCTTTTCCACGTACAGCTTTTCTACATCGTACATTTCCAGGGCCCGATAGGTCGGCGAGAAATTCTTCATGCCGATGTCATCGGTCTTCTGCCCTTTCATAATTTCAAAGACACCGTCGTCGGTGAACACCAGACATACGTCTTGCTCGAATGCCGCACCAATCAGCACTACTTCCAGTGCCTCCAGGGCGTAGATGGTGCCGTAGGGCGCCGTACGGCACACGTACATCAGTTTCTTGACGGTACCGCCTTCTTCCATCATTTCGTCGGTCATTGTTTCCCCCTCCGAATCAGTCGCCGAACGTCAGATGACGATCGCTCTGGATGCAGGCTTCGATCAGCTGGCCAAGGCCGGAGATCCGGAAACCCGGTGCGATGTTGTCGCCATCCTTGCTGTTGCGTTTTGCTTCGTCGGGGTCGACGATGCCGCGACGCTGGGCCGCGGCGACACAAACGACGAGATCAATACCATGCTTGTCTGCCAGTTCCGACCAGCGGTTGACGATATTGCGATCGTCCTGCGGCGGAGTCGTGAACCGGGTCCCGTTGTTCACACCGTCGTGGTAGAAGAACACGCGAAAGATCTCGTGCCCCTTTTCCAGGGCGGCGGTCACGAAGTTGTAGGCCGAATCGGCGGCTTCGTGTGTGTACGGGCCCTCGTGTACTGCGATGCTGAACTTCATTTAGCCGTTTCCTCCCGTCGACTCGGCCTAGAAACGGATATGGGTCGACGCATTGAGCGTGCGACGCGATCCGCGCCAGTCGTCGATGTGGTACTTGGTGAACGGCAGCTCGGTCAGCTCGAAGAAACGCGGCCAGCCGATACGCTCGACCCAGTCGCCCACACGTTCCCAATCCTTGGCGTCTTCCTGGTACACGCGCAGGATCTTCTTGACGATCTCTGCGGCTTCCGGCCAACGTGGCGGGTTGTTCGGGATGCCGGCGGCAACCAGCTTGTGGAACATCGGCTTGCTGCGGGCATTGGAGTGCTTGCCACCAACCCAGACGGACAGCTTGGTAAATTCCGCATCGTTGATCTGCATCGGCGGGCACGGCGGGAAGCAGGCGCCACAGCAGATGCACTTCTTCTCGTCCACTTCCAGGGACGGCTTGCCGTTCACCATGGCCGGGCGGATGGCTGCGACAGGGCAGCGGGCAACGACGGAAGGCCGTTCGCAGACGTTGGCCACGAGGTCGTGGTTGATCTTCGGCGGCTTCGTGTGCTGCACGTTGATGGCGACGTCACCCTGGCCACCGCAGTTGATCTGGCAGCAGGAGGTGGTGATGTGCACACGGTTCGGCATGCGCTCGTTGGTGAACTCTTCGTACAGTTCGTCCATCAGCGCCTTGACCACGCCGGAGGCGTCGGTACCGGGAATGTCGCAGTGCAGCCAGCCCTGGGTGTGGGAGATCATGGTCACGGACGGGCCGGTGCCACCGATGGGGTAGCCGGCTTCCTCGATCGCCTTGATCAGGGGTTCGACCTTGGACTCTTCCGTCACCATGATTTCCATGTTGGAGCGAATGGTGAAGCGGACATAGCCATCGGCGTACTTGTCGATGATGTCGCACAGCAGATTGATCTCGTAGGGACCAAGCTGGCGCTGGGTACCGACGCGCACGGTCCAGACCTCATCACCGCTCTTCGCTACGTGATGCAGCACGCCCGGACGAGGACGATCGTGGTAGGCCCAGTTACCGAAGTTCTTGATGAAAACCGGGTGCATGTACTGGAACGCGTCCGGTGCACCGCTTTCAATCGGGTGGCGCGGAGTATCAGCCATTTTTGCCTCCAGGAAATAACCTTAATTCTGTTGCCGATATTGGCGTAAACCAAAGCCCGCCCCAATGGAGCGGGCCTCGCTTCATACAGTGATTAGCCGGCAGCTTCGGCCTTGCGCTGCTTCCACTTCTCGGCTTCAACATCCCAATCGTCCATGCGCACATAGGAGCTCTCGCGCGGATGGTTGATCATGTTCGGGTCGACCTCGATACCGATCCCCTCGAGGAAGTTCACCAGGCCAATACGCTCGATCATCTCACCGGTACGCTCGTGCTCCAGGGCGTTCTCGGCGAAGAAGTCGATGGTGTTTTCGGCCATTTCTCGCAGCTGATCGTAGTCTTCGTCCGACTCCAGCTTCATGAACGGAACGATAACGGTGCCCATGGTGTCGCCGATCTTCAGGGTGCGCTTGCCGCCGATGAGGACGGTGACGCCCTTGTCGTCGCCCGGCTTCAGGGCCTTGGTCATGACATTGATGCAGTGCATGCAGCGCACACAGTTGCGGTTGTCCACGTCCAGGCTGTCGTCGTCGTTCAGGGACAGGGCATTGGTCGGGCAACGGCTAATGACGTTGTCGACCACATACTTGCGGCCCTTGGCCTTGACGAAGGACTTGACCTCGTTCTGGTCGACCTTCATGTCGTCGCGCCAGGTACCGATGACGGCGAAGTCGGAACGGTGAATGGAGTTCATGCAGTCGTTCGGGCAACCGGAAACCTTGAACTTGAACTTGTAGGGCAGGGCCGGACGGTGCATGTCGTCGAGGAAGTTGTTCACCAGCACGCGGTGGATCTTCGGCTCGTTGGCGCAGCTCTGTTCGCAGCGGGCGGAGCCGATGCAGCTCATGCCGGTTCGCACGCAGGGGCCGGCGCCACCGAGGTCCCAGCCATACTCGTTGATCTCGTCAAAGAAGTGCTGGGTGTTGTCGGTGGTGGTACCGATGAACATGATGTTGCCGGTCTGGCCGTGGAAGGCGATCAGGCCGGAACCGTATTTGTTCCAGGAATTGGAAAGCTGGCGCAGCATGTCGGTGGTGTAGTGATTACCGGGCGCCGGCTGTACGCGCAGGGTGTGGAACTCCCTGGACTCGGGGAACATGGGTTTGCCATCGGCGCCCATGAGCTCGGTGAAGCGCGGGATGATGCCGCCGCCGTAGCCGAAGACGGAAACCGTGCCGCCCTTCCAGTAGCCGAGGCGAGTGTTGTAGGAGTGTTCCAGCTGACCCAGGAGGTCAACAACCATGTCGCCGTGTTCCTTGCGCATGGCCAGGCGCTTCAGCCCGGTTACGAAACTCGGCCACGGACCGCTTTCGAGCTGGTCCAGCATGGGAGTGGAATGAAACGGCTTGCTGGATTCCTTTTCTTCCAGGGGCGGAAGATAGGTAGCATGGCGTTTCGGATCTTTGGGCTTGTTTTCGGCCATTCTGGATACCTCCAAATGCGAGTTCGGTGTAGCTCACTAGCCTTGCCGTCGTTGGCAGGCGCCGCGTCGTCGATCAAAGACAAGGCCAGGGTTGAATTCGAGCGGGTGCGCATCTTACTGCGAATTCCCGTGTCCTTCCAGAGGTCTACCTGGTCTGCCCCAAGTTCGAGCGGAGTGTAGGATATCGGGGCAATGGGACGATACCCTTCTTTGGGGGTGGGCCAAAACGAGGATAGACCCCCCCGAAAGGGATAGAAAAACTGGGTCTGAAGCGCACTCTTCGTGAGCTGACGGGTGATACTATGAAAAAACAACAGCCTACAGGAATCTCTTCGACGCGCATCGAGATGCCGCGGAGTGGAACAGTCGCTTAACCCTCCCATTTTAGGGAGTTTTATCGACAGCGCTTTTCCACTACATTGCCGCCGGACTGTAATACCTGAGCGGCGTCCTGGGTCTTCATGCTTGGCAAGCCAGGCATCGATCAACATATATCATATATATGGTACCGGCCCGGCGGCCCGTGGCCCCGGAATCTGATTCAGCATGGTCACACTGGCGATGGTAGAAAACACAGCAACGGATAGGGCGACAGTGACACCGTTTCGATTGGACCACGATTCAGCCTATTTGCGCTGGCGCGACGCGAAACTGAGTGCCTATCCGGCTGGTCCGGAAGAATTGATTGTGGAGGTGCGCGACCCAGCGAACTTGTCCGATGCCGAGACCGAGGCAATTCGGGATCGCTGCCTGCGCGCCAATATGGCGATCTATGCCGGACCGGAAGCTCCCGGCATCGCTGACAAGGAGACTCCGAGGCGCCTGGGAACGCAGTTCGGCCTCACGCGCCTGGATCCCAACATGCTGGCCGACGAAGACGGGATTACCTCGCTGACGGTGGTTCCGGGCAAGTCCGGCCGGGGCTATATCCCCTACTCGAATCGGCGCCTGTTGTGGCATACCGACGGCTACTACAACCCCCCGCAGCGCACCATTCGCGCCATGTTGCTGCATTGTGTGCGTCCAGCGGAGCAGGGCGGTGAGAACCGGCTGCTGGATCATGAAATGGCCTATATCGCCTTGCGGGACGAGAATCCGGACTGGATTGCTGCATTGATGGCCCCGGACGCGATGACGATTCCCGCCAACACGGAGAATGGGACGGAAACCCGGGCGGCCCAGACGGGCCCGGTTTTTTCCCTTGATCCCGTCAGCGGCAACCTCCATATGCGCTATACGGCGCGGGTGCGCAGTATTCAGTGGAAGGATGATGTGCCGACGCAAGCGGCCGTGTCCGCCCTGGAAAGGGTCCTCGGGGCGGAGTCACCCCATGTGTTTCGTCACCGGCTTCGGGCGGGGCAGGGCCTGATCTGCAACAATGTGCTGCACAACCGCAGTGAATTCACGGACGCGGAAGGTGAAGGAAGAGGACGGCTGGTCTACCGCGCCCGCTACTATGACCGCATCCGCGGAACCGACTGGAATCTGATTTAGGGGAACAAGCGATGCTGAACCTGAGCGAAGTCCTGATTCAAAACCCGGAGCTGGAAAGCTTCGAAGACCTGATTCGTGTTGTCCAGGAACGGGCGGCCGGCGAGATTCATTTCCGGATCGACGTGAAGCCGCCATATCCCGATACGCCCCCCAATTGGGAGGACCGGCTGGAAGGCGCGTTTGTCGGGATCAACTCCATTACGCACTAGGATTTCCAAGACCCGATGAGATACATCAAAGACGATATAGGCAAGAACGATGCGGACTGCGCCGAAGATGCGGTCCGGTCGACGGTACTTCTGGAACAGCGTATCGAAGCGATTGAGGATCGCATCCGCGAGCTTCCGGCGGATGCCGAAGTGGAGCGGGCGAGTCTGCAGGTTGACGCGGCGGCACTGCTGCTCGATCTGGAACAGGGAAAAGAGGCCTGGGACCTCGCGCGGTCGGCGCTGGACCCGCTGCTCGCTCATCAGCAATGGGAATTGGCCGCCCAGGCCTGCCTGCTTATGTTCCAGGCCGATCAGCCTGAATCCATGGCTGCCCTTGGGCACGCCATATGGCTCTCGGTTACCTTCCCGGTGGACCCGGAGCTGACGGTCGCCATCATGCAGCAGGTCGTTGACGAGACGCCGGACGATTCCGACGGTGCGGCGGTCGCGGCGGTCGTCGCCCACTACGTCACGGATCTTCGCGCCGAGGGCAAACAGCGCGATGAATTGCTGTTTTTTACAAACAATCTGATCGGCACCGTCGCCCGTCGCCACGGCGATGTCAGTAGCCAGGAAAAGTTTGATGCCTGGTTTGAGCGTCTGGAATTGAACGAACCGGAGAAATTCCTGGTTCGATTGCGCAATATTGTCGATGTCATGGTTCAGGAAGACTGGTGGCTGGACCGTGACGCTTTGCAGAACCAACTTCCGGGTAATTGATTCGCGCTTATGTACTGGGAAGAGACACAGGAGCATCAGCAGCCGGTATCGGACGAAGTCGTCGATATCAGTTTCCGGATCCGCTGTCGCGCACTGCCGGTGGACCACGCCGGTGCACTCGCCGATGCCCTGCTGGCGCAGTTGCCGTGGCTGGCCGAGCACCCACAGGCCGGGGTTCACAGTATCCATGTGGCCGATTCCGGCAACGGGTGGATGCGTCCGGATCAGCCCGACGACCTCATCTACCCGTCACGGCGCACCCGGCTCACCTTGAGGGTCCCGCGGGAGCATGTGGGCGAGGCCCTGGGCCTGAGCGGCAGTTCCCTGGATATCGCCGGAAACTCCCTGGATGTGGGCGAGGCCAGCGTCCGCCCCCTGAGTACGATTACGACCCTGTTCGCGCGCTATGTTGTTGCCACGGATGAAGGCGAAGAAGCCGTGTTTCTTGATGCCATCGCCCGGGAGTTGCGGGCCATGGGTATCCAGCCGCGAAAAATGATGTGCGGGATCAGCAAGACAATCCGTGCGGGGGACGATAAAATCCGGACCCGCAGCCTGATGCTGGCCGAGCTCACGGTGGAAGAATCGATCCGTCTGCAGGAAAAAGGCCTGGGAACGCATCGGCATTTGGGGTGTGGTCTTTTCATTCCGCACAAGGATATCAAGAAGGTTCGACCCGGTTCGTCCGAGGCGGCCGAATAGCTTATCCAGAATCGTCAATCAATAAACGTAAGGAGAGGGACGCAGAACCATGTCACTCGAATATCAGGGTAAAACCATTGAAACTACGGCCACCGGCTATCTTGTCAACCTGGAAGACTGGGATGAGGGTCTGGCGAAGCAACTCGCCGATTCCGAGGGAGTCGAGTTGACCGACCGCCATTGGGATCTCATTAACTTCCTGCGGGACGAGTACTTCAACAACAACCAGAATCAGCCCAACACGCGCAACATCGTGAAGGCGATGTCCGATAAGTGGGGCGAGAAGATCGGCCAGAAAGAGATCTATGATCTGTTTCCCAAGGACCCGAGCAAGCAGGGCGGGCGGATCGCCGGCCTGCCTGAGTCGCGCCGCAAGGGCGGATACTAGGTCATAGCGGGCGGCGTGGCCGTCAGGGCCGCGCTGCTACGCCCTGCCATGTCCATCTACACCACTGTTGTCTCCGCCGGGGATTTGGCGCACCACATCGACCACCCGGACTGGGTTATCGTGGACTGCCGTTTCACCCTCACCGATCCGGAGGCGGGTCGGCGCGCCTACACCCAAGGTCATCTTCCGGGCGCACGCTATGCCCATCTGGAAGACGATCTCTCGGCACCGGTTTCTCCGCGAAGTGGCCGCCATCCGCTTCCCGATCCGGATGTGCTGGAGGGGAAGCTGGGTGCATGGGGAATCGACTCGGAAAAACAGGTCGTCGCCTACGATGACACCTTCGGTGCCATGGCCTCGCGGCTGTGGTGGCTGTTACGCTGGCTCGGCCACGACCGGGTGGCCCTGCTCGACGGAGGTCTCCCGGCCTGGACCCGTGCCGGCCTGCCTGTGACGACGGAGATTCCCCGGGTGCATCCCGCGCATTTTCTCGCGAATCCGCGACCCGGCATGGTGGTGAGCGCCGAGTCCGTGGCGGCTTCCCTGGCCGAGGATTCAGCCGTGCTCGTGGACGCACGTGCCGAAGAGCGTTTCAGCGGTGAGGTCGAGCCGCTGGACCCCGTTGCCGGCCACGTTCCTGGCGCGGTCAATCTGCCCTGGGAGGACAATCTGGATCTGGACGGGACCTTCCTGCCCCCTGGCGACCTCAAGGAACTCTACGGGGACATCATTGGTTCCCATTCGAGCGCAGACGTGATCGCGATGTGTGGATCGGGGGTAACGGCCTGTCACAACCTTCTGGCCATGGAAATCGCAGGAATCTCCGCGGCGCGACTGTATGCCGGTTCCTGGAGCGAATGGATCACGGACCCCGGGCGCCCCGTCGCCACCGGAGAGTGAACGAAGCCTAGGTCCCGATGCTGAAGGGTGGGGGCCCGCCCCCGGGCTTCTTGTCTTCCGCGTGCTGGATACCGTGTTCGATCAGGCCTTCCAGCGCCTCATGGGTTTCGGGGTCGACGCGCAGGAAATGAATCGCCGTCCCGCTGTCGGTGATGCGCGCAATCTCCGACGGGATATGGAATACCTTTTCCTCATCCCCGTAGGAAAGGGTGATCATCAGGTCCACCTTCGCACCCCGGGTCAAAGCCCCCCAATAGACATTGAGGAGCGCGCCTGTAAAGCTGATGTCGTGGAGTTTGCACAAGCGAAAGCCCTGGGGAAGGCTGAGAAGTACTTCCTCGACGATGGGTACGCGAATGTCGGTGCGGCGTTCAACGGTCATGACGATCCACCCATACACGAATCAAATTATATCGCAGGATGTTATGCAAGTACTGTGTCATCGCGTGCGCCATTGGCAATTAGTCATAAAAGATCTCGTAGGGTCGCCGGATCGACTCGGCAACCTGGCCCAGCGAAAAATACCGCACAAATCTCGCAGTTTCCGCGCCCTCGAAACAGATGACAATGGTGGGCACTTCGCGGACATCCCACGTCGCCGCTTTTTCCGCTTCCACGTCACACCGAATCGTCTGCAGCCGCATGCAGGGAAACCGGTCCCGGAGCAGGTCTTCCAACCGCGGACGAATGGTATCGCAGACGCCGCAATCCGGTCCGGTAAACAGCAGCACCTCGTTTCCGGCGCCCGCGGAATCCGCCAGCGTCGAATGATTCTCCAGATCGCCTTTGGGGACCATGATCGGGCTCAAACCTCGCCCCACATGCGGATCAGGTTCACATAGGCGGTGTTGATCTCCCGGGCCTCCTCGCTGTCCGGAGAACTTGCGAGCAGGCTTTCCTTGGCCCGGTAAAGGGTATAAAGGAGCTCACGCCGGGCGGGGTCGCGGATCAGGCTCTGAATCCAGGTGATGGCAACCAGTCGTTCTCCGCGGCTTACTTCGGCCACGTGGTGCAGGCTGGAAGAGGGGTAGACCACGGCGTCGCCGGCAGGGAGCTTGACCCGGTTCTGCCCAAAGGCGGAGTTGACCACCAGTTCGCCACCATCATATTCATCAGGCTCGCTGAGGAAAACGGTGACAGAAACGTCGGATCGGTACAGCGGGCCCGGTGCACCCATGACCGGGTCATCCACGTGGTCCCCGTAGCGCATTCCGGGCGCATATCGGGCAAAAATCGGGCTGGCCGCCCGCAGGGGCAGGGCGCCTGCGCGGTACGCCTCATGTTCGTTCAGGGCCGCCATGACGGTACTGTTGAGCAGCTCCAGAACCTGACGGCTCGCAGCCAGTTCCTCATTGTTTTTTACGCGGCCTGCGTCGTGACCGGCGCTGAGTCGACCGTCGACAAAGCGGGCGCCAGCCAGGGTCTGGCGGACGTTGCGCAGCTGTTTGTCATTCAGTACGCGTTCCAGGATGAGTTGCATAGGGAGGTATTTCGGGATTCAGGCGCTATGGAACGGGAAGGAACCTTGTGCCAGCCCAGCGATTCGTCGTGGATAGTGATGATAATCTAAATTAACAATATTGTTAAACATATTGTTTTATATAATAAATAATATCTTCACCCAGGCCGCGGTGCGGTTCTGATCGTGCCATATGGCGCACTATAACCGAGAAGGGCAAAAGGCTGGAACCGCAGGCGAAGCTTTGGAATAATACGCGGCCTTGAGACATATAAGCTATATCTAATGTACCGGATTTTCGGCGTCCCTTTTAGCACAGGAGCGGTATTTTAAAATGAACAAGACCTATTACGAGACCATCGACAAGATGGAGAAAGCCGGTGTCGACAAGGAATACATCAACGGTTGGGCATGCGGATTCCTGCATAACCCGAAGCGCGAGGAACAGCGCGTGACCGAAGCCTACGAGGCCGGTTACAACGATGGAACCGAGAGCAAGACCGACGGATTCAGCACCTGGCAAAACGGCTGATTCGGCCTGCTTCGAAAGCCGATCCCAGAAAAAAGCAGACGGTGAGTCGTCTGCTTTTTTCTTGTCTGCAGAACCGGTGACGGGCGTCCCATGAGCGAACGGAAAATTCAGACCGGGGTATCGCCGTACGTGCTTGAGGAACTCAAGCCGCTGAGTTTTGTGTGGCGTATCCGCGGAGCCCTGCCGGCGGATGTCTGTCGCGAAGCCATACGACGGTTCGAGGAAAAGAAAGAGCAGCAATACCTCGGCCGGGTCGGGCAGACGGCGGAGGAACGCACGTCCATCAAACAGTCCACGGACCTGGCGATTAGCGGCAAGGATGACTGGAAAGACATCGACACCATGTTGCACCGTTCCCTGGGGCTCGCGATTCGGGAATTTCGTGAGTGCTTCGGATTCTTCAAGGGACCGTTCCGGGACGTGGGCTACAACCTGCAGCGTACCGAACCCGGTCAGTACTATCACTGGCACATCGATGGCGGTAGTCACGATTTTGCCGATCGCCAGCTGGTCGCCGTCTGGTACCTGAATGATGTACCGGGTCCCGGGGGAGAAACCGAGTTCCTCTACCAGGATCTCAAGGTAGAACCGGAGGAAGGAACCCTGATCCTGTTCCCGCCCTTCTGGACCCACGAGCATCGCGGTGTGACTCTTGAGCAGGGAATGAAATATATCGCCACGACCTGGGTGGTCTTCGCCTGACCGGCACTCCTGTGCCTCCCGACGCTTGCCCTCATGACCCCGCAGATCATCGCCCTGTTGACCGTGGTCTGCGTCCTGACCTACAGCTTCGAAATAGTATTCGGGCTGGCCGGCACCATCCTGATGGTTACCATCATGAGTCTCGTCGTGCCGACCCAGGTACTGGTGATCTATTCAATCCTTCCCCAGATCCTGGTCGCGGTCATCGGCCTGGTGCGCACCCCCAGGCCCCTGAACTGGCGACTCCTTGGCGGTATGCTGGCCCTGGCATCCGTCGGCGCGGTCCTCGGCCTGCTGCTGTTCTATCGCCTGCCACCGGAACTGTTCCGACGCCTGTTCGCCGTTGCGATTGTCGTGTTTGGCGCCTACTTGGTGCTTTCGCCGGGCCATGTTCGGCTGCATCCCTGGCTCGGGCGGTTGCTGGACGGGCTTGCGGGAATTTCCCAGGGCCTGTTTGGTGTCAGTGGCCCCATCGCCATGACCCGGCTGCTGGGCACCCTTGCGCACAAGACTGACGTGCGCAATCACGCACTCGCATTTTTCCTGGCCTTGAACCTGGTTCGTGGGGGTGGCTACCTGGTGAACGGCACGATCGGGGCCCAGATCGGCCTGGCCATGGCCTGGTCCGCGCCGGTGCTGGGGGTCACACTATGGTTTGCGAACCGCCTGCATTTCCACGTCAATGAGGCATGGTTCCGGCGCGTGGTTTCCTGGGCCATTCTGCTGGGCGGGATCAGCATGTGGTGGCGCTAGTCAGGCCTCGTGTTGGGCCTCTTCCGCCAGCTTGTACCATTGCTGCGCCTTTTCGGGGTCGACGGGAACCCCCTGGCCCTGCTCGTACATCATGCCCAGGGTCATGGCGGAACCGGGCAGGCCCTGTTCAGCCGCCAGCGTGAACCACTTGATGGCCTCGGCATTGTCCTGCTGTACGCATTCTCCCTGCATATACATAAAGCCCAAACCGTGTTGCGCGTAGGGATGACCCTGGTCGGCAGCCAATTGCATCCACTTCAGGGCATCGGCATCGTTGCGCGCGCGGCCCAGGCCGTTCTGGCACATGACCGCCATCCGGTACTGCGCCTCGGCGTTGCCGCTGTCCGCCAGGGGGGCGAGCAGATTTGCCGCCTTCGCGAAATGTTTGGCCTCGAACGCAGCAAGGCCGCTGGACAGATTCATATCGATTTCGTCATTCATTTTCTTTTGTATCCTGAAATTCTTCTTACAGGCGGGACTGTTCCATGGTGGCAATGATGCGATCCCCGGCGGCGAGACCGTCGGCGGCAAAATGGTTCAGCGCGTCGCCGGCGACCTTGTGCCAGTGGTCCCGGCCCCGGTCGACGGCCTCGCGCAGCGGTCTTGGGTTGCCGTCATCCTGCCAGCGTCCATAGGCCTCTACCAGGGTGGGGAAGAGGTGTTTGCGCATTCCACTGAAGTTGGAAAAGTAGATGTGCAGGGAGGCGGAATTGTCCCGTGCCATGAGTTCAGGCAGGGTCTGGATGGTATCTGCCAGCAGGTCACGTACCGCCCGCGCCAGGTACTCCAGCTTGGACTGGGGAAACTGGGCCAGCATCTCTTCCCAGGCCGGCCCCAGGAGTCTGCCGGCTTCGGCTTCTCCCACTTCGTGCAGAATCAGGGACTCGGTTTCGTTTTCGGTCATCTCGTCGAGGACGCGTTCGAGGTCCGGTTGGGCATAGAGGTCCATGACGTGGGCCATGGGCCGTTCCGGGTTCTGTTTCTGGAACTGCCACTCCTCGATGCGCTCCCACAGGAAACGACGCAATGATTCCTGGCGTACGTAGACTGTCTGGTCGCGGTACATGGACGGGGGCGCCACCAGATCGCGCGCGTATTCCTTGCCCGACACCAGGATGCGGACGTCGCCGACCTGCTCCTGACGTACGAGATCGCCAAGGAAGAAATGGGGTTTGCTGTACAGGCCGGTGCCGCCGCTGTAAACATAGCCCGCGGGCACCAGTTTCCGGTTGATGGACCCGGCATCGAAGGGGTCGTGGTCCGAGCTGTCGACGGGAATGCGGGCGAAAGCCATTTCGTCCAGCTCATTCCAGGCGTGTTCCCTCTCCACCAGCCAGTTGCCCACGCCTTCGCGCGGAAGCGGCTCGGTCAGGGGGATCCCGTTTTCCCAACGGTAGTACTCGCGCATCTTCAGCAGGAACACGCACATGGTGTAATAGCCCGCGTACTGCGCATCGGAAATGTGGCAGTTCTGCTGGACGGTGTCGACCAGTTTGCCGAAATTCTGCATTGCCCGTGTCCTCGTGCGACCCGTCTAGTCTAACATCGCCGCTGTCCGACCGCCGCCGGCAAAGTCGGCGGAAAATGTAGGGATTCCATCCCCTTGGCCCGCCGCCCTCCGGTGTACTACCATCGCCAACCGCGGGCCCGGAGCGGGCCTCTTTCTCCAAGCACAGGACACGTGGAATCACCCATGGCCGTTCGCATGAAAACCCGTTGGCACCGGTCCCGCCGCAGCCGGCGCAATATGGAAGGCTCCAGTCGCCCGAAGACCCTGGACGACCTGGCGGGCGTGATCGCGTTCAACATCTGGAAGATCTCCCAGGAAACCTTCCGCCATATGGATAAGGAAGGCTTCACCTTTGAAGACGAACAGGTTATCGGCGTCCTGCGCGAGATGGCGGCATTCCTGATCCAGATTGCCGACCGGATGGTGTACGGCAAGCTGGAAGAGGGCGAGCGCGAGCAGTTCGTCAACGCGGTGGCCCGGCAGGTAGTGGAGACCCTGCAGGCCAACCAGGAAGACCTGTTCGGACCCGGTGACTATCGCACACCCTTCATCGATCTTCTCAACGAACGCCTGGCGCGGTACGCCGAGTTTGCCTACGACGAGCAGGAGGGACCGGGATACGCTTTCAAGCGTTATCTTGGCGAGCGTTGTGCGGCCGCCATGGTGGGGACCGACAACAAGTGGGTCATCGAGCACGTCATGGAGATTGAGGCACCGGAAGCGGTTAAGAACATCCGGCGTCTGGTCCGCGACGTCATGGGTTTGCGCGCCCGTTCGTCGTCCACTCCGCCCGCCTGATTTCCCGCTAGCAGTAACATTTCCCATCGGATTCGGTTATTCTTCGCCGCATTTATCGGCGCACACACGCAGAAAAATGGAAGAAATCAATCAGCTGAACCATCGGCTCGACGACATGAGCGCGCGGGCCGAATCCCTTCGGGGGTATCTTTGACTACGATGGCAAGAGCGAAAGACTGACTGAAGTTCAGCGCGAGTTGGAACAGCCCGGCATCTGGGACGACCCGCAGCGGGCGCAGGAACTGGGGCGTGAGCGGGCGCGTCTGGAAGAAGCAGTGGAAGGGCTGGACGTGATCGGCCGTGGGATTGCCGATGCGCGCGAGTTGCTGGAACTCGCCGGCGAGGAGGGCGATCCCGATACGGTGAATGCCGTCGCCCGCGACATCGAAGGGGTCGAGAAACGCCTGGCGACCCTGGAGTTCCGCCGAATGTTTTCCGGTGAGATGGACAGCGCCAATGCCTTTGTCGACATCCAGTCGGGGTCCGGGGGTACGGAGGCCCAGGATTGGGCCAATATGCTGTTGCGCATGTACCTGCGTTGGGGCGAGCGCCACGGGTTCCGGAGCGAGATCATGGAGATCTCCGAGGGTGAAGTGGCCGGGATAAAGAGCGCGACCGTTCGCTTTGGTGGCGAGTACGCCTACGGTTACTTGCGCAGTGAAACCGGAGTACACCGGCTGGTGCGCAAGTCGCCGTTCGACTCAGGTAACCGGCGCCATACGTCTTTCGCATCGGTTTTCGTGTATCCCGAGGTCGATGAATCGATCGATGTCGATATCAACCCGGCGGATTTGCGCATTGATACCTATCGTGCCAGCGGCGCCGGTGGTCAGCACGTCAATCGAACTGATTCGGCGGTGCGCATCACCCATATCCCCAGCGGGATCGTGGTGCAGTGTCAGAATGACCGATCTCAACATAAGAACAAGGCGGCGGCCATGGGTGTTTTGAAATCACGGCTGTACGAGCTGGAACTGGGCAAGCGGAGGGAAGAACAGCAGAAGCTGGAAGACAGCAAGGCGGACATCAGCTGGGGCAGCCAGATCCGGTCCTATGTCCTGGACCAGTCCCGTATCAAGGATCTTCGGACCGGCGTGGAAACGGGCAACACCCAGGCGGTCCTGGACGGCGACCTGGATTCCTTCATTGAGGCCAGCCTGAAGCAGGGCCTGTAGCTAGAATATAGATTACAATAATTAAATAACATATTGTTTTATATTTTAAATGAGCGAAAAAGACGAGAACGAACAAATCAGCCAGCGGCGCGACAAGCTGCAGCGCATGCGCGAGGATGGTGCGGCATTCCCGACGGATTTCCGGCGCAACGTCGTGGCCGCCGAACTTCATGCCGAGTACGGCGAGAAGGATAATGCCGAACTGGAGATACGCAATGTCCGGGTGAAGGTCGCCGGTCGCATGATGAGCCGACGGGTTATGGGCAAGGCGAGCTTCGCCCACCTGCAGGACATGTCCGGGCGCATTCAGTTGTACCTGGAACGGGATGCGCTGCCGGAAGGAGTGTATGCCGCGTTCAAGAGCTGGGACATCGGCGACATCGTTGCCGGCGAAGGGACCCTGTTCAGGACCAAGACCGGCGAATTGTCCGTGCGTTGCGAGCGCGTGCGTCTGTTGACCAAGGCCCTGCGGCCCTTGCCGGAGAAGTTTCACGGGCTGCAGGACACGGAGACGCGCTACCGCCAACGCTATCTCGACCTGATCATGAACGAAGTGGCGCGCAACACGTTTCGCGTGCGCACCCGGATCATCCAGTACCTGCGCGCCTTTCTCGATGAGCGCGGTTTCCTGGAGGTCGAGACGCCCATGATGCAGGCAATCCCTGGCGGTGCGACGGCACGACCCTTCGAGACCTACCATCACGCCCTGGACATGGGTCTATACCTGCGTATCGCTCCGGAGTTGTATCTCAAGCGGCTGGTGGTGGGAGGTTTCGAGAAGGTCTACGAGATCAATCGCAATTTCCGCAATGAAGGCCTGTCCACGCGTCACAATCCCGAGTTCACTATGCTCGAGTTCTATCAGGCCTATGCCGACTACCACGACCTGATGTTCCTGACCGAAGAACTGCTGCGCGGACTCGCCGAGGAAATTCATGGCAGTACGAAACTGGGCTACCAGGGCGAGGAGTTCGATTTTGGTGAGCGCTTCGAGCGTATGACGGTGAAGGAGTCGATCCTGCGATTCAATACCGATGTCGAGGAAGCGGACCTGGAAGACCTGGACCGTGCGCGCGAGGTGGCGAAGCGGCTGGAGATTCCACTCAAGGATGGATGGGGTCTGGGCAAGGTACAGATCGAGATCTTTGAGAAGACGGTCGAACATCAGTTGAGGCAGCCCACCTTCATCACCGCCTATCCGGCCGAAGTCTCCCCGCTGGCGCGGCGCAACGATGAGGATCCCTTTGTCACCGATCGATTTGAATTCTTTGTCGGAGGGCGCGAGATCGCCAATGGCTTCAGCGAGCTGAATGACGCGGAGGACCAGGCAGAACGCTTCCGCAAGCAGGTGCAAGAGAAGGAAGCCGGCGACGAGGAGGCCATGCATTTCGATGCCGACTACATCCGTGCCCTGGAGCATGGAATGCCACCGACGGCCGGAGAGGGTCTGGGCATAGACCGTCTGGTGATGCTGCTGACCGATTCCGCTTCCATTCGGGACGTCCTGCTGTTCCCCCATATGCGGCCCGACTGATCGGCGCACTGCGCGCAAATCCCACCACGGGCAAGTATGTCGGCGCCTTTGCCAATCGCGGTATTCCTGATGGGCCCTACGGCCATCGGAAAGACGGCGCTTGCCACGGCCTTGCATGAACGTCTGGGCTGCGAACTGATCAGCGTGGATTCATCCCAGGTCTACCGCGGCATGGACATCGGTACGGCAAAACCCACAGCCACGGAACTGCGCGCGGTACCGCAGGCTCTGATCGATATCCGCGACCCGGCGGAGCCCTATTCGGCAGCTGATTTTTGCAAAGATGCCCTCCGCGAGATTGGTGCGATCGACGGACGCGGGAACGTCCCGCTGCTCGTGGGCGGAACGATTTTCTATTTCCGTGCCCTGGATTTCGGCCTGCCACCCGTGCCGCCTTCCGATCCCGAGGTGCGTGCCGGTCTGCAGGAACAATTGGAGCGTGAGGGGGTGGTTGCGCTGCACAGGCGCCTGGCTTCCGTGGATCCAGCGAGCGCGCATCGCATCGATGCCAACGACCGCCAACGGGTCCTGCGAGCGCTGGAGATCATCGAGCTGACCGGTCACGGGCCCAGCGAACTGGCGCGAACCGCACCGGCGTATCAGCGCCCGATCAGGCCCTTGCGCCTGGCGCTCTGGCCCAGCGACCGCTCCCGCCTTCACGCGCGTATCGCCGATCGGTTTCACGCCATGCTGGCGGCCGGCCTGGTCGAGGAAGTGGAAACACTCTTGAAACGCGGCGATCTGGGCCCCCATCTACCCTCTGTACGGATGGTTGGCTATCGCCAGGCCTGGCGGTACTTGACCGGTGAACTTACGTATAATGAAATGATCGAACAGGGCATCAGCAGCACCCGGCAGCTGGCAAAACGCCAGATGACCTGGCTGCGGCATTACCCGGAGGTGACGATATTCGAGGATGCGCTGCCACAGTTGGTGGCAAGGTTTGCGGATTTTGTGGAACGCGAAATTGAGCGAATGAGGGCATCCTGAAAGAGTTTCCGGCCATCGCCAATGAATCAGGAATATTCAGGCGGCGGCAGGTGAACCCGAAGCAGCACCATAACAATGACAGGAGAATAACTATGAGCCAGTCAAGAGGGCAGACCCTACAAGACCCTTTCCTCAACACCTTGCGCAAGGAGCGAGTGCCGGTATCGATCTTTCTCGTGAATGGCATCAAGCTGCAGGGCCAGATCGAATCCTTCGATCAGTTCGTCGTGCTGTTGAAGAATTCGGTCAGCCAAATGATTTACAAACACGCGATCTCAACGGTCGTGCCGAGCAGGCAGATCAAGCTATCCATTGAGTCCTCTGAAGACGCATCCTCAGGCCCGGGTAACGGCTGACGCCGACCACACCGCATCGGCAGGACGCACGTCGCCGCCGCGCGTCCTGCTGGTCCAGCTCCAGTTCCCCCGCGGTCCGGCCGAGGAGGACCTGGAAGAACTCCGATTCCTGGCGCAATCCGCCGGTGCCGAGGTTGTCGGTGCCATTGTCGGCCGGCGACAGAAGCCGGACGCTGGCCTGTTCATCGGCAGCGGCAAGGCCGAGGAGTTGCGCCAGGCCGTGGAACGCGATGACATTGATCTGGTTGTGGTCAACCATGAGCTCACCCCGGTACAGGAGCGAAATCTCGAACGTGCCATCTCCTGCCGCGTACTCGATCGCAGCGGACTGATCCTCGACATCTTCGCCCTGCGGGCACGCAGCCACGAGGGCAAGCTTCAGGTGGAGCTGGCGCAGCTGGAGCGGCTGGCAACGCGCCTCGTACGGGGCTGGACCCACCTCGAGCGGCAGAAGGGCGGTATCGGTCTGCGTGGCCCTGGTGAGACCCAGCTCGAAACGGACCGCCGGCTGATCCGGGATCGCATCCGGCGACTGGGTGAGCGCCTGGAGCGGGTACGTGCCCAGCGCGGCCTGCGGCGCAAGACCCGACGCAAGGTACCCATCCCCACGGTCTCCCTGGTCGGCTACACCAACGCCGGAAAGTCATCGCTGTTCAATCGCCTTACGGGTGCCGGGGTCTATCAGGCCAATCAGTTGTTCGCGACCCTGGATCCGACCATGCGTCGCCTGGATCTCGGCGGCAAGCTGGGGATTATCCTCGCTGATACGGTGGGATTCATCCGTCATCTGCCCCACACCCTGGTCGAGGCCTTCAAATCGACCCTGGAAGAGGTTGCCGAAGCGGATCTGCTGGTGCACGTTGTGGACGCGAGCAATCCGGAACGACAGGAACTGATGCGCCAGGTGGACCTGGTGCTGGAGGAGATCCATGCACAGCAGGTGCCCTGCATCGTCGTTTTCAACAAGATTGATCTTTCCGGCGAGTCACCGCGCGTGGAGCGCGACGCAGGCGGGAAGATTCGCAAGATCTGGCTGTCGGCACAAACCGGCGCCGGCATTGAATTGCTGCAACAGGCCCTGTCGGAACACTTCCGGGGCAATCGTCTTTTCCGTCGGCTCGTCTTGCCGCCGGATGCAGGCAGGCTGCACGCGTCCATCCATGAACGGTGTGAGGTCCTGCGGGACGAGGCAAGTGTCGCCGGGGGCTGGCTGATGGATCTTTCCCTGGATGAAAGCGATCTTCAGTGGCTGGAAAAACAGGGTGACTTCAGGCGCGAATACATGATGGGCGCAGACCGGGGCGAACTTGCTACCTCTGCCCCATGACCCTAGAATGCCGGCTTTGATTCCCTTTCCGCAGTAGCGCGCAGGAGTATTCCGTGCCTTGGAACAAACCGGGTGGTTCCGGTGACCAGAATCCCTAGGGGTCAGGGCGGCCGAGATAATCAGGGGCCGCCGGATCTCGATGAAATCGTACGCAAGATTCAGGCGAAACTTGGCGGCCTTTTTGGCGGCGGCCGCGGCCGCGGCGGCGGTGGCGTCTCCCGGGGCGCCGGCGGTTTCGGAATCGGCGTGATCATTGCAGTGCTGGCGGCCGTGTGGCTGGCCAGTGGTGTGTACGTCGTCCAGCAGGGCTCACAGGGCGTCGTGCTTCGGTTTGGCAAAGCGGTCGATGTCTCGAATGCCGGTCTGCACTGGCACCTGCCGTATCCCATCGAACACGTCGAGAAGGTGAATGTAGAGCAGCGGTCGGTCATCGAGATTGGCTACCGCTCGAACCCGAATACGGGCGGCAAGACCAAAAAACCGCACGAAGCACTCATGCTGACGGAAGACGAGAACATCGTCGATATCGAGTTTGCCGTGCAGTACCGCATCAGTGACGCGGAGAAGTACCTGTTCAATGTCCGCAACGTGGAGGGCACGATTCAGGCCGCGACCGAGTCGGCGATTCGCGAGGAGGCCGGCAAGAACACGATGGATTTCATTCTTACCTCCGGTCGGGACGTGGTGGGCGACAACACCAAGAAGATCCTGCAAGAGATTCTCAACCGTTATGACTGCGGGATCCTGATCACGAATCTCGAAATGCAGGAAGCGCAGCCGCCGGAGCAGGTGAAGGCTGCCTTTGACGACGCGGTCAAGGCGCGTGAGGACGAGGCGCGGCTGAAGAACGAGGCCGAGGCCTATTCCAACGATATTCTGCCGCGGTCGCGCGGTGCCGCCGCCCGTACGATGCAGGAGGCGCAGGGTTACAAGGCGAGTGTCGTGGCCAAGGCGCAGGGCGATGCGCGCCGCTTCAGCCAGATCGCGCGTGAATACGCCAAGGCCCCCCGGGTGACGCGGGAGCGCATGTACCTGGAGACCATGGAGCAGGTGATGGAAAACAGTACGAAGGTGCTGATCGACCAGAAGGGCGGCAACAATCTCATCTACCTGCCCCTGGACCAGATCCTGGCGCGGGCCGCGGACAAGGCCGGAAAGAGCATGGCGGCCGGGGATAGCGGCGCCGAGCCCAAGCCCCAGCCGACGATACGGGAACGCATGCAGGACCGGACCTCGTCGGGGAGGATCGGCCAATGAATCAGGGTCGCCTCATCGTGGGTCTTGTCGTGGTCGTGATTGCGGCCGTCGTCCTGTCTTCTTCTTTCTATACGGTGGATATGCGCCAGTGGGCCCTGGTTACGCGGTTCGGGAAGGTGCTGAAGGCGGACGACAAACCCGGACTTCACTGGAAAACACCGTTCGTCGATTCGGTTCGCTACTACGACAAGCAGATTCTGACGCTCGATGCCGAACCGCAACGCTATCTGACCGAAGAAAAGAAGACCTTGATCGTGGATTCGTTCGTGAAGTGGCGCATCGTCGACCCGTTGAAGTTCTATCTGACCGTTGGCGGGAGCGAGGCCAATGCCCGAACCCGTTTGCAGCAGGTGATCAACGGAGGCCTGCGCACGGAGTTCGGCAAGCGCCCCTTGCACGCTGTGGTATCGGGCGATCGGCAGGAGATCATGGACATCCTGCGAGTCAGTGCCGACAAGGCGGCGAGGGAGTTCGGAATCGAGGTCGTGGACGTGCGCCTGCAGAGGGTCGACCTGCCGGACGAGGTCAGCCAGTCCGTGTACCGCCGCATGGAGGCCGAACGTACGCGTATCGCCAAGGACCATCGCGCGCGCGGTGCCGAGGCAGCGGAAAAGATCAAGGCCGAGGCGGACCGCAAGAGCCAGGTCATCAAGGCCGAGGCCTATCGCGATGCCCAGCAGATTCGCGGTGAGGGCGACGCCAAGGCGATAGACATCTATGCCCGGTCGCTGCGGGTCAACCCGAGCTTCTACCAGCTGTACCGGAGTCTCGAGGCATACAAGAAGACTTTTCGCAGCAAGGACGATGTGCTGATTCTTGATCCAAGTTCGGAATTTTTCCGCTACCTCAAGAATTCGCAGCCGCGCTGATCGTTCCCCCTTAACATCAGAATCCGGACAGGCATGGCCCGGTATCAGACCCGGGCTCGGGAAGCTGCGGTGTGGGCCACTTGCCCATGAGACAAGAAATGAAAGTGACAACACAAACGGGATTCCTCGCATGTCGGTAGAAGAACGTTGGCTCCTGCCCGACGGAATTGAGGAAGTCTTGCCCCAAGAAGCGCGCCGCCTGGAACGCTTCCGCCGGCGCGTGCTCGACCTGCTGGAACGCTGGGGATATGCCCTGGTCATGCCGCCGCTGATTGAATACCTGGATTCCCTGCTCACCGGCGTGGCGCAGGAACTGGATCTGCAAACCTTCAAGATTACGGACCAGCTCTCCGGCCGACTCATGGGAATTCGCGCGGACATGACTCCCCAGGCCGCCCGTATCGATTCACACTACCTGAAACACAGCGGACCGGTACGCCTGTGCTATGCCGGACCGGTGTTGCGCACACGTCCGGATGAGGCAGGCGGCTCGCGCGAACCCGTGCAACTCGGAGCCGAACTCTTCGGCCACTCCGGGCCCGCCAGCGACGCGGAGATCATTTGCCTGATGATCGCCACGCTGGAGGTCGTGGGTATTGATAGTCTCCATGTCGATCTCGGACACGTTGGAATCTTTCGCGAACTCGCAAAGGCGGCGGGATTGGATGCGGATCAGGAGGCCACGCTCTTTGATGCCATGCAACGAAAGGCAGAGAGCGAGATCCACGAACGTTTGGGTGCCTGGGGTGTGGACCGGACGCTGCAGGAGCTGTTAACGGCCCTGCCCGGCTTGAACGGGGATGCAGCGGTGCTGGTCGAGGCGCGGGAAAAATTCAGCAAGGCTCCGGCAAACGTACTGGGCGCGTTGGATGATCTGGAACAGGTCAGCGAGCGGGTCCGGCGTGACCTGCCCGATCGTAAACTGTTCTACGATCTGGCTGAATTGAGCGGGTACGGCTACCACACGGGGGTTGTATTCTCTGCATTCATTCCGGGTCACGGCAACGCCATTGCCAACGGAGGACGCTACGATGGAATCGGCGCCGTGTTTGGCCGCCCGCGCCCGGCAACCGGCTTTGGTGTCGATCTGAGATTGCTTGCGCGGCTGTCGGAAGGAGAAGCTGGCACCGAACCCGGCGGGATCCTGGCTCCGGACCTGGATGATGCGGATCTGCGTGTCGAGATTGCGCGGCTGCGGGAGCAGGGAGAACGGGTGGTTCAGGCGCTGCCGGATCAGGACGTATCGCCGGAAGAGCTGCAGTGTGATCGCGAGCTGGCGAAGTCCGGCGGGAAGTGGAAAGTCAGGCCCATTTCATAAATACAATCAATCTGAACTTACGAGAGAGTCGGAATCCATGACACAGAACGTTGTTGTCGTCGGGACCCAGTGGGGGGACGAAGGCAAAGGCAAGATCGTTGATCTGCTGACCGATCGGGCGCAGGCGGTTGCCCGTTTCCAGGGTGGCCACAATGCCGGTCATACCCTGGTCATTGATGGGAAACAGACCATCCTGCATCTGATTCCTTCGGGCATTCTGCACGAAGGCGTGATGTGCCTGATCGGCAACGGCGTGGTGTTGTCACCGGATGCGCTGTTTGCCGAGGTAGATGAGCTGACGGCGAATGGCGTGGCGGTTGGCGAGCGACTGCGGGTGAGCGAATCCTGCCCGCTGTTGCTGGACCATCACATCGCCCTCGACATGGCACGCGAAAAGGCGCGCGGCAAGAAGGCCATCGGGACGACCGGCCGCGGAATTGGTCCGTGCTACGAGGACAAGGTAGCCCGTCGTGGTTTGCGGGTGGCTGATCTGTTTGACACCGATCATTTCACCAATACGCTGGAACAGGTCATGGAGTATCACAACTATGCCCTGACCAACTATTTCAAGTCCGACGCGGTAGACTTTCAGAAGACCCTGGACAAGTGTCTTGCCCATGCCGAGCGCATTCGCCCCCTGGTCGCCGATGTAACCGGGGTCCTCGAGTCCTTTGTCGCCGAGGGCCGGCCGATTCTCTTCGAAGGCGCCCAGGGCACGCTGCTGGACATTGATCACGGCACCTATCCCTACGTCACCTCGTCCAATACGAGTGCCGGCGCGGCGGCCACCGGTACCGGCGCCGGCCCCGGCAATCTCCATTATGTTCTGGGTATTACCAAGGCCTACACGACCCGGGTGGGCGCCGGTCCGTTCCCGACCGAGTTGCACGACGACACTGGTCAACGGCTCGGCGACAGAGGCCATGAATTTGGTGCGACAACGGGGCGTCAACGGCGTTGCGGCTGGATCGATGCCGTGGCCCTGCGTCGCTCCTGTTTCGTGAACAGTGTCTCCGGGATGTGCATTACCAAGCTGGATGTGCTGGATGGACTGGATACGGTGCGGCTGTGTACGGCCTATCGAATCGACGGGAAGGACCACGCCAACCCGCCGGCGGGGGCCGAGGCACTGGAGCGGGTGACACCGGTGTACGAAGAGATGCCGGGCTGGAGCGAGTCAACCTATGGTCTGCAGCGGTACGAGGAGCTGCCGGCGAATGCGGTCGCCTATCTCAAGCGTCTGGAGGAGTTGACCGGGGTACCCGTGGACATCATTTCCACCGGACCTGATCGCAAGGAAACGATCATCCTGCGGGACCCGTTCACGGCACAATGATGTGCCCGGGACGTACCCTACAATGAAACGTTCAGGGAAAAGCTGGTACCGAGGAGAGGACTTGAACCTCCACGGGGTTGCCCCCACTAGCACCTGAAGCTAGCGCGTCTACCAATTCCGCCACCTCGGCATAGCCGGCGCTCCCTTTGCGAACAAACGGGGCCGGAGCAGGTGGCGCACTCTACCGAGAGAAAAAATCCATGTCAACGCGGAAACACCGCAAGAAATTCGTCGATCCCCATGCCGAACGGGAGGCCCGCAAGTATGACCGGCCCATCCCGAGCCGCGAGGCCATCCTCGAGGTCCTGTCCGATGCCGGCGAACTGCTGACTGCGGAACAACTGGCAGCGGCGCTGGAGCTGCGCGACGAGCAGGACCTTGAACACTTCCAGCGTCGCCTGCGCGCGATGGTGCGCGACGGACAGCTGCACCGGAATCGCCGCGGCCATTACGGCCGGGTGGAGCGCATGAACCTGGTGTCCGGAACCGTGATCGGTCATGCCGACGGATTCGGGTTCCTGGCCCCGGACGACAACAGTGACGATTTGTTCCTGTCCCCACGCCAGATGCGCAAGGTCATGCACGGTGACCGCGCCATGGGGCAGGTTGTCGGTATGGATTCCCGCGGGCGGCGCGAGGGTGCCATCGTCGAGGTACTGGAGCGGCGGCACAAGACCGTGGTTGGGCGGTATGTGGAGGATGGTGTCGGCGTGGTGGTCCCGGAAGACAAGCGCCTGGCCCATGACATCTTTGTTTCACCCGAAGACGCAAACGGCGCGCGCGGCGGACAGATCGTCGAAGTCGAGCTTACCCGCTATCCGGACGGTCGCGTCCGCGCCATGGGCCGGATCATCGAGGTGTTGGGCGATCACATGGCGCCCGGAATGGAAGTGGATGTCGCAATCCGGAAGTTCGATCTACCGAATCGCTGGTCGCCCGCGATCGACGAAGAGGTCATCGCCATCGGCAAGGAAGTGCCCGAGAGCGCGAAGCGTGGGCGGCGGGATCTGCGGACGCTGCCCCTGGTGACCATTGACGGGGAGGATGCACGGGACTACGACGATGCCGTGTATTGTGAGCGCAAGGGCAAGGGCTGGCGGCTGGTTGTGGCCATTGCCGATGTCTCGTTCTATGTGACACCGGACAGCGAGCTCGACCGCGAGGCATTTGAAAGGGGTAATTCGGTCTATTTTCCGGACCGGGTAATTCCCATGCTACCCGAGGCGCTGTCGAACAATCTGTGTTCGCTCATGCCGGAAGTCGATCGCCTGGCCATGGTGTGCGACATGGTGGTCACCCCCCAGGGCCGGGTCAAGTCGTATGAATTCTACGAGGCCGTGATCCGCTCCCATGCGCGCCTGACCTACACAAAGGTCGCCGCCATGCTGGTCGGCAAGGACAGGGATCTGCGCGAGCAATATGAGCCCCTGGTTCCGCATCTGGAACAGTTGCATGCGGTATACGGCGCGTTGCACAAGGTACGCCTGGCACGTGGTGCTGTTGATTTCGAGCTCCCGGAAACCCGCATCGTTTTCGACGAGAATCGCAAGATCGAGACCATCGTCGCGGTGGAGCGGAATGACGCCCATCGCCTGATCGAGGAATGCATGCTGGCCGCCAATGTCTGTGCCGCCGAGTTTCTGGGGGAGCACAAGGTGCCGACGCCGTACCGCGTTCATGCGGGCCCTACGGCAGAGAAGCTTACGGCGCTGCGGGAGTTCCTCTCCGAGTTCGGTCTGTCCCTGGGCGGTGGTGCGAAACCGGAAGCGGCTGACTACGCTCATGTGCTGTCGCAACTGGAAGGTCGCAAGGATGCACGTCTGATCCAGACGGTCATGCTGCGCAGTCTGAGTCAGGCGATCTACACACCGGACAATATTGGTCACTTTGCTCTTGCCTTCGCCAGCTATGCCCACTTCACATCGCCGATCCGACGCTATCCGGATCTGATGGTCCATCGCTCCATTAAGGGTGTGGTGAAAAAGAAGCAGGGGCGTGGTCGGGTGAAGCATGCCTTGTCACGGGTTCTCGGGGCGACTCCCTCTCAGGAATTCATGGACGCGGTAAAGGTGCAGTCCGAACACTGTTCCATGACCGGTCGGCGTGCCGATGAAGCGGTGTGGGACGTGATCAAGTGGTTGAAGACGGAGTACATGACGGACCGGGTTGGAGAGGTATTCGACGGGGTCATTAGCGGCGTAACCGGTTTTGGACTGTTCGTGGAGATTCGCAACATCTATGTCGAAGGACTGGTTCACATCTCGTCCCTGGGAAACGACTACTACCGTTTCGATCCGGTCAAGCATGCGTTGATTGGTGAACGAACCCGCCAGGTACTGCGGCTTGGGGACGAGGTGTCAGTTCGCGTGGTGCGGGTGGACCTGGACGAGGCGCGGATTGACCTGGAACTGATGGAGCAAAAAGGCCGTCCACGACGCGGGCCTCGATCAAAGAAGAAGGGGCGCCCACCGGTGCGGAAGAAGAAGGCGGCTACACGGAAGACTGCGAGCAAGAACACGAGCAACAAGAAGAACAGCAAGGCGAAGAAGAAACCGGCTCGACCCTCCACAACCGGTTCCGGCAAGAAGAAATCCCGCCGCGGCGGCAAACGCGGTCGTCGAAGTGACTGAGGAAACCGTAGTCGGTATCCATGCGGTGGGTGACCTGGAGCGCCGACCCGAACAGATCACCCGGCTTTGGGTCGATGCAGCGCGCCAAGACGCACGTATGGCCAAACTGCTTGATCAGGCAGACCGCCTCGGCATCGCGCTCCAGAGGATCGGGCGTACCGAACTGGAGAAGAAGGCCGGTGCGGGTGTGGCCCATCAGGGGATCGTCGCACAGATTGTTGCTGGGCAGGGCCTTGGCGATGCGGACCTTGCGCAGTTGGTGCAGCGGGTTCCGGAGGATGCCTTGGTGCTGGTCCTGGATGGTGTGCAGGATCCGCACAATCTCGGCGCGTGCATGCGAACCGCAGAGGCCGCCGGGGTCGCCGCGGTCGTGATCCCCAGGGACCGCGCGGCACGGGTAAATGCCACAGTGCGGAAGGCCGCCTGCGGTGCCGCGGAAATCATATCCTGGATCCGGGTGACCAATCTCGCACGTACCCTCGGGCAACTGAAGGAAGCGGGTTTCTGGGTGCTGGGTGCGAGCGGCGATGGCGATTCTGATCTGTATCAAAGCGACCTGACAGGTCGCACGGCTATTGTGCTCGGAGCCGAGGGAAAGGGCTTGCGCCGGCTGACGCGGGAACACTGCGACGTGCTGGTCAGCATTCCCATGGTGGGCGCGGTCGAGAGCCTGAACGTTTCCAATGCGGCCGCGGTGATACTTTTTGAAGCGGTGCGGCAACGCCGTAGCGGACCAACCGGGAGCAAGAAATGATTACACGGGAAGACGTGACGGAAATGCTGGAGAAGCTCAAGACCCAGCGGGATGAGTTGCGCGTGCAGATTCACCTGGGTGCGGCCGAGGCCCGGCAGCAATGGGACGAGCTGGAAAGGAAATGGGGCCATTTCGAGGCCAAGGCCCGGCAGCTTGGGGGTGCAAGCGCCGAGGCGGGCAAGGACGTCCTGACGGCCGCCGGAGAGTTGGGCGCAGAGTTGAAGGCGGGCTATGAGAAGATTCGAAAATCCCTCTAGAAACAGGGGCGGACCCCCGGTCTAAGCTACTGATTTTCAGTTCTGTTTCCCTTGGCACGGAGGCCAAATCCGGTTAGAATGCGCCGCTTTCGCGGCACCGAAGCCGGTGTCATGACTTCACTCCTTACCTCACCGGAACGATGCAGCCGGGAGGCAAACCCGAGAGGAGATACAATGCGTCACTACGAAATCGTGTTTCTGGTCCATCCGGACCAGAGCGAGCAGGTTCCTGCCATGGTTGAGCGTTATCGTGCCATGGTCGACTCCGGAAAGGGTGCCATCCACCGCCTGGAAGACTGGGGCCGCCGTCAGCTTGCCTATACCATCAACAAGGTCCACAAGGCTCACTACGTACTCATGAACATTGAGTGCGATCAGGACACCCTGCGCGAGCTGGAATCATCCTTCAAGTTCAGCGATGCGGTGCTCCGCTGGCTGACGGTGCGCCGCGAAGAGGCGATCACCGAACCGTCCCCCATGGCGAAAGAGGCGCAGCAGGAAGAGGGTGGTTCTTCGAGTGAGGACCGGGGTCGAGCAAGGGAATCCACGGATGAAGCTGCCAGAAAAACGGAATCTGCGGAAAAGTCAGAGGACAAGGAAACTTCCAGCGATAAAGAGCCAGAGTCGGCCACAAGCGACGAAGACTAGAGGAGGTACAGGATATGTCACGCTATTTCCGTCGGAAGAAATATTGCCGCTTCACGGCCGAAGGCATCAAGGAGATCGACTACAAGGATCTCAATCTGATCAAGGGTTACATCACGGAGACGGGCAAGATCATTCCCAGTCGCGTGATGGGCACCAAGGCCCGCTACCAGCGCCAACTCGCGCGCGCGGTGAAGTACGCACGGTATCTGGCGCTGCTGCCGTACACGGATCAGCACCAGTAGGCCCGGAGACATTGCAATGAATGTGATACTACTCGACAAGATCCGTAACCTCGGCAGCCTCGGCGACGAGGTTTCCGTCAAGGCGGGCTACGCGCGCAACTATCTCCTTCCCTATGGCAAGGCCGTGGTTGCCAATGAAGCCAATCGGGCCAAGTTCGAAGCCGAGCGCACGGAACTTGAAAAGACCCAGGCCGAGCATCTCGAGTCGGCTCGCTCCCGGGGCGAGGCGATGGCGGGAGTCACCGTGCAGATCGTCGCCAAGGCCGGCGAAGAAGGGAAACTGTTCGGTTCCGTTGGGGCACGCGAGATTGTCGAGGCGCTGGCTGCGTCCGGTTTCGAGGCTCAGCGTTCCGAGGTTCTCCTGCCCGATGGTCCGCTCAAGGAAATCGGTGACCACGATGTCCAGCTGTCGCTGCATCCGGAAGTAACCGTCGATATCAAGGTTTCCATCGTCGCTGAATAGCAGGGGGTGCCGATTGCCCGTACGGGTTCGAGGTGAACTCGCTTGCATGAGGGTTTGATGGAGGAGCACGCCTACTCGTTACGCGACGCGCGACCCGGATCCGCCGAGTCGCGCCTGCCGCCGCAGTCCGTCGAGGCCGAGCAGTCCGTGATCGGCGGCCTGTTGTTGGACAACAGCCGCTGGGACCAGATTGCTGATACGCTCACGGCCGAAGACTTCTACCGCAAGGAACACCGCCTCATTTTCAGCGCCATTGCCGCACTGGCAAACGACAGCAGTCCTGCTGACGTGGTTACAGTCTCCGAGTTTCTCGAGAAACAGCACCAGCTAAATGATGTCGGCGGGCTCGCCTACCTGAGCTCGCTCGCGAACAACACGCCTAGCGCGGCAAATATTGTCGCCTACGGGAACATCGTGCGCGAACGGTCGATCATGCGCCAACTGGCCAACGCCGCCAGCCGTATCGCCGACAATGTCTATGCACCGGAGGGCCGTCGCGCAGGTGACCTGCTGGACAAGGCCGAGCAAATCATCCTCGAAATTAGTGAACAGGGCGCCTCCCGCCGCGGCGGCTTTCAGCCCCTCAAATCCCTGCTGGTCAAGGCCGTGGATCGCATCGATACGATGTTCCATTCCGACAGCGCCCTCACCGGTATCGCCAGTGGATTCAGGGATCTGGACGAGATGACCTCGGGGCTGCAGGCCTCGGACCTGGTCATCCTTGCCGGACGTCCATCCATGGGCAAGACATCCCTGGCGTTGAATGTGGCCGAAAATGCGGCGGTAGGGGAGCACAAGCACGTAGCGCTGTTCAGCATGGAGATGCCGGGAGAGCAGCTGGCCATGCGCCTGCTGGCGTCCCTGGGCCGCATCAATGGCCACAAGGTGCGCACCGGGCGCCTGGATGAAGACGACTGGCCGCGACTCATGTCGGCCATGACCATGTTGTCAGAGGCGCCGATCTTCATCGACGACACACCGGGCCTTTCCCCGACCGAGTTGCGATCCCGTGCTCGACGACTCAAGCGCGAGCATGGACTGGATCTGGTGGTGGTCGACTATCTGCAGCTGATGCAGGCACAAGAAGCGGGTGAGAACCGCGCGACAGAGATCTCGGCCATTACGCGTTCGCTCAAGAATCTGGCCAAGGAGCTCGACGTCCCGGTGATTGCCATGTCGCAACTCAACCGTAGTCTGGAACAGCGTCCAGACAAGCGCCCGGTAATGTCCGATTTGCGGGAATCCGGTGCCATCGAGCAGGATGCCGACGTGATCCTGTTCATCTACCGCGACGAGGTTTACAACGAGGACAGTCCCGACAAGGGAACCGCCGAAATCATTATCGGCAAGCAGCGCAACGGTCCTACGGGGAAGGTGCGCCTCACCTTTCTTGGTGAATACACCAAGTTCGAGAATTATATTCACGCCGGTTTCGACGAGGCCTACGGATGAGCCGCCCGGCGCGGGCACTCATCTTCACGGCCGCGCTTCGCCACAATCTCTCCCGGGTCCGCCAACTGGCGTCGGGTGCCCGGGTGATGGCGGTGATCAAGGCCAATGCCTATGGCCATGGGATCACCGGCGCGATTTCCGCCCTGGGGGATGCAGATGTCTTCGGCGTAGCCTCCCTGGAAGAAGCGCTCGCAGTGCGTGCCCTGCTGCCATCTGCGCAGCCTTTGTGTCTGCTCGAGGGTTTCTTCAACAGCGATGAACTGGCCACGGTGGCAGGCGAAGGCCTGCAGGTGGTAATTCACCATGTGTCTCAATTGGAGCAACTGGAAGCCTTTCGTGGCAGCGGATCCATCGCAGCCTGGGTGAAAGTGGATACGGGTATGCATCGGCTGGGCTTCCCGCCAGAGGCACTTCCGGAGATCCTGTCCCGGGTGCGCGCCTGCGAGCGTGTGCAATTGCTCGGATTGATGTCTCATCTGGCCGATGCAGATGTGCCGGACAGCAAGCCCACACGCAGGCAGATCGACCTGTTCCATGACCTGCTTGCCACGACCGGCCTGGCGGGGAGTCTGGCGAATTCGGCCGGCATTGTGGCGTGGCCCGAAAGCCACCATGACTGGGTGCGCCCGGGCATCATGCTGTATGGCGCCTCTCCGGTTGCCAACAAGAGTGCGGAAGAGCTGGACCTGCAGCCCGCGATGCAGGCCGAGAGCGCCCTGATCGCCATTAATGAACATCGTCGCGGTGACGCCGTTGGCTATGGAGGCACATTTGTCTGTCCCGAGGATATGCGAGTAGGCGTAGTCGCCTTCGGGTATGGCGACGGCTACCCGCGTCATGCGCCGGGCGGCACCCCCGTGATCGTGCGGGATCAAAGGGTCCCGCTCATCGGCAGGGTCTCCATGGATATGATCACGGTCGATCTGCGATCCCTGCCGGAGGCCAGCGTCGGGGACCGGGTGATGCTATGGGGCGGCAAACTGCCGGTCGACGAAATCGCGCAACAGGCCGGGACCATCGCGTACGAGCTCCTGTGCAGGGTGAGCGAGCGTGTGCCGCGCGTTGAGGTCGCGGGGGAGCCGGGTGATGGCACGACCTAGGACCGTGTTCGTGTGCAACGCCTGCGGAGCGCAAACGCCCAAGTGGGTGGGCCAGTGCCCGGGCTGTGGTGCCTGGAACACCCTGGAGGAGAGCGTGTCAACGGCATCCGCGGCCGGGGTGGGGCCTCGGGAAGGGCTGGCCCCCGGATCCGAGGTTCAAAGCCTGGAGGACGTGCGCCCGGAGCATCTGCAGCGCATGCCCACTGGCAGCGCCGAGATGGATCGCGTGCTGGGTGGCGGTCTGGTGGCGGGGTCAGTCGTATTGCTGGGCGGTGATCCGGGTATTGGCAAGTCGACCCTGTTGATTCAGTTGCTGGATGCGATCAGCACCAGTCATCCGGTTCTGTACGTCACCGGCGAGGAATCGGCGGAACAGATCGCGTTACGCGCTCATCGTTTGGGACTGAAACACGGTAGCGTTCGTCTGCTGGCGGAGAATCGGGTGGAACACGTAAGTGCCGTGATGGACGCTGAACAGGCGCGTGTGGTGGTAATCGATTCCATTCAGACGGCCTACACTGATCTTCTGCAATCCGCGCCGGGAAGTGTGTCACAGGTGCGCGAGTCGGCGGCGCAACTGGTCCGGCTGGCCAAGCGCCGCGGGATCAGCTTGTTCCTTGTGGGCCATGTGACCAAGGAAGGAAACCTTGCCGGACCGCGCGTGTTGGAACACATGGTGGATACGGTGCTGTATTTCGAAGGCGATACCTCTAGCAGTTTTCGGCTGATCCGGGCGTTCAAGAACCGCTTTGGCGCCGTGAACGAAGTAGGGGTATTCCTGATGTCCGAAAAAGGATTGCAGGGCGTGAGTAACCCGTCCGCCATGTTTGTGAGTCGTCACGGCGATGCCGTGCCCGGGAGCGTGGTGCTGGCGACGCAGGAAGGATCGCGGCCACTGCTGGTGGAGGTGCAGGCCCTGGTGGAAGAAACCCACCTGGCGCAGCCACGACGGGTATGCGTTGGTCTGGAATCACAGCGCCTGGCGATGCTGCTGGCGCTACTGCATCGGCACGGCGGTTTGCCGAGTTACGATCGTGATGTGTTCGTGAATGTCGCCGGCGGGATCCGGGTGGGCGAAACGGCGGCTGACCTGGCCATGATTGCGGCGGTGGTCTCCAGCATGCGCGATCGGCCATTGGGCAATGATCTGGTCGTATTCGGCGAGGTCGGCCTCGCCGGTGAGATCCGGCCGGTGCAGGGAGGGCAGGAGCGCCTGCGGGAGGCCGCCAAGATGGGCCTGAAACGGGCGTTGATCCCCTATGCCAACCGGCCCAAAAGCCCGATTCCGGGGCTCGAGGTGATTCCGGTTCGTCGTCTGAACGAGGTCATGCCCGTACTTCGTGGCGACTGATGCCGGCGCCTACTTGTAGTAGAACTGTAGCCGGGTACCAGCCACCTCGACTACATCGCCGTTTTTCAGCGGGACTCCGCCCGCCGGGATAGGGCGACCATTGAGGGTCGGTGCATCGTCGCTATCGGGCACCGGTGCCAGGCGATAACCTCCGTCGGTCTTGGTGATGGTGCCGGACTTGCGCCCCGTGCGCCCAAGGCTGGTCACACTCTTTGTCAGATCAATCCGCTTGCCACTGTTCGCGCCGCTGAGCACGAAGATCGCGGCGGGCCGCGTGGCGGACGACGTACCGGAAGCAGACGGCGGGGCCGCAGCAGCCGGAGGCGGGGCCGAAACCGCGCCGGGATTGATGATCACCGTTTTGGCGAAGTCATTGGATTCAGTCGGCGACTCAGCCTGGTCATCGGATACATAGATCAGTTCATGCTTACCGATCACAACGGAATCACCGTTGCGCAGATGGTGTTTTGTGATCTTCTTGTCGTTGACCAGTGTGCCGTTGGTGCTGTTCAGGTCCTCGATGAATGAATCTTCACCGATGGTAAAGATATTCGCATGGGTGCCACTGACGGCCAGGTTATCCAGATGGATGTCCGAACCGGGTCGCCGACCGATCTTCATATCCCCCTGACCCAGGTCGATATGGTCTACTACTTCATTGTTAAATTTGACTATAAATTTCGCCATGATTCCTTTTTACCCTCTTATCCCCGGCCAGGCCTGCGTCATCTCCTGTACGAGCTGACCGGAAGGTTAAGTGCAATAAATATACCAGACCCCTCAACGATAACCGTCAATCAGACGTACGCGCCAACAGCACGGAAATATTGTCGGGCCCCCCGGCGTCGTTGGCCTGCTGGATCAGTCCCTCGACCGCCTTATCCAGGGTATCGCGCTGTCCTGCCAAAGCCGCCCGGATGGACTCATCCGTGACGACGTCGCTCAATCCATCCGAGCAGAGCAGGTAGATATCGTCGTTCTCGCAAGTGGTTTCGGTCAGGGCCGCATTGACGACTGCGTCGATACCCAGGGCGCGGGTAACCAGATTCTTGTTCATGGAGGCGTTAGCTTCTTCCCGCGACATGAAGCCCCGGCTTACCAGCTCCTGTACCACGGAATGATCTTCCGTTAGCTGTTCGAGTACATCGTTACGCAAGCGGTACAGACGCGAATCGCCCACGTGACCGATGTGGAGATTTTCGTCATTGAAGTAGGCAACGACCACCGTGGTTCCCATGCCACTGTATTCAGTTTTTTGTTTGGACATCTCGAAGACTGCAGTGTTGGCCAGCTCGATGGCCTCAATGACATTGCTGCCATCCAACGCGGCCTCGCCGTTTTCCAGTTTGTCCGTGAAATAGCGATGGATGATTTCCACGGCGGTGCCACTGGCGACCTCGCCGGCCTGGTGTCCACCCATCCCGTCCGCCAGGATCGCCAACCCGATTTCCGGGTATACGGCGATACTGTCCTCGTTGTTGGTTCGCACCATCCCCTGATGCGTTTGCCCCGTCATTTCTGTACGCATGGTTGCTGCCGTCCGCTCCGTTATTATTAGCTCATGCAACGCCGGACCGCATGCGCAAACTGCTCACCGGTCTGGTATCGCTTTTTCGCATCCTTCTGCAGGGCCTTGTCAATGATGGTCCGGACACAGGCCGGAAGGTCGTCCCGCAGCTTCACTGGATTCGGGTGCTTGGCGTTGGTGATCTGATACATTAGTTCCCCGATGGAATCCCCCCCAAATGGCTGCTCGCCCGTGAGCAACTCGAACATGGTGACGCCGAGGGAAAACAGATCCGAGCGGCCATCCACTTTCTTGCCAGTGAATTGCTCCGGCGACATGTAGGAGGGCGTGCCCAGCACGATCCCTGTTCTTGTTTTGCTCCGATCGGTAATGCGCGCAATGCCGAAATCGGTGACCTTTACCGTTCCATCGGCTTCGTTGAACATGATATTCGCAGGTTTGATGTCGCGATGCACTACGTTCAGCTTGTGTGCGTAGTCCAGGGCATCGGCAACCTGGCCGACCACGTCGAGAATCCAGTCGGGATCCAGATGTTCGTCCTCGGCAATAACGGACGCGAGATCCTTGCCTTCCAGGAACTCCATGGCGATATAGGCCAGGTCGTGTTCTTCTCCTGCATCGTAGATGGTCACGATATTCGGATGATTCAGTCTGCCGGCGGTTTCGGCCTCGCGGAAGAAGCGCTCCTTGACCGATTCGATCTCGCCATCCTCGAATTCGGCCGTCAGATCAAGGGTCTTGATAGCCACGACGCGATTGATCTTGGGGTCGTGTCCGAGGTACACCGTGCCCATGGCTCCACGGCCGAGTTCGCGGTCGACCTGGTAACGGCCCAGGGTTGGTTTCTGGGCGGCGCCGTCGACGATGAGCGTGCCCCCGGGTGAGGCAGCCCGCCCGCCCATAATGATGGTGCCGTCCACGGCCTGGGCGCGGTCCCGCTTTCCCTTCACGTCGCGGAATTTCTTGTCATGTTTCAGAATGTAGTCATAGCAGGAAACCGCCTTGCTGAACTGACGTTTGCGCTCAAAGTCCAGGGCCAGGTTGTACATCAGTTCGAGCACGGAATCGTCCACGGGCAGACTGCGGAACTTGTCCAGGGCCATGTCCAGTTGCCCCTGGCTCTGGAAGGTAAGGCCAAGCATACGGTTGTTCTGCGCCGAATCGCTCTCGGCGTGGGCCTTCAATCGTTCGGTCATGAAGAAACGCTTGGTCGTTAGCACGATGTGGCCGATAACCAGCAGAAAGGCCGGCGAAATGGTCTGCAGCCAGGTCTTCTCGGATAGCATCATATACTGCCCCAACACCACCAGACCGATGAGGACGATCAGCGACAGCATGGCCGCCATGCCAGCCCGCAGCTTCGGAAGAACAACCACCAGATAGGCTGCGACGACAAAGAGGAGCCCGAGTTCGGCCCACGTGGTCCACGTCGGCCGGGTATAGAAATCCTCGTTCAGGATTGAAGTCACGAGATTCGCGGTCAACACCGGTTCCTGCATGGCGGCGTTTACCGGGGTGGGGAAGGGCTTGCCAACGCCCGGCGCGGTGGGTCCGATAATCACAATCTTGTTGCGGAAGACATGAAGCGGGATCTTTCCGTTCAGCACGTCGACAAAGGAGTAGGTGCTGAACGGGGATTTGCCATCGGCATCGGTATAGAACCCCGTGTACATACGCATGAATTCGTCGGTACGAATAAACAACTTGCCGATGCCTATGCCCTTGCCCAGGTCCACGCGAATACGCCGGGGGGAGACATTCAGGCTGCGCGCCGCGAGCAAGAGCGAGAGGGACGGGTAGTAGTCACCGTAATAGTTGAGCACCAGGGGCTCAAGCCGCACTCCACCATCGGAATCTGGAATCAAATTGATATGCCCTACGCCGGCAAGCCCCTTGCCGAACTCGTTCAGGGGGTAGAGCACCGCGTTTGCGGGAATGGGTTCGATGATATTGTCGGCCGGCGCCTTGATTTGCGTGAGCCGGTTTGCGCGCACGAAAGCGGGAAGCGTTCCG
>JARRJV010000010.1 GCA_037388825.1 Acidiferrobacteraceae bacterium
GCGGGAGCCGCGCCCCCTGCCGACCCTGTTGATCAATCCTGATCGAACATCCCTTTTTGACTTCGTATTCGAGGACTTCACGCTCATAAACTACAATCCTCATCCTCATATCAAGGCCCAGGTGGCTGTCTAGCCCGGTCCTCGTGCGGCACTTTGTCCATGAATCCTTCCCGGAACCGGATCCCCAGGATCTCGCTCATTGCTGCGGTGAGTGCGAATGGAGTGATCGGCCGCGAAGGCACCCTGCCCTGGCGACTGCCGGCCGACCTGAAATACTTTCGTCAGGTTACGACCGGACATACCATCGTGATGGGTAGAAAGAACTACGAGGACATCGGCCGACCATTGCCCGAGCGGAACAATATCATTCTGACCCGGAAACCCGGCTTCTCCGCGCCGGGCTGTACGGTCGTGCATACGCTGGACGACGCGATAGCCTGCGCAAGGGATGATCCGGAGGTCTTTTTCATCGGCGGTGCCGAAGTCTATCGGCAGATGCTGCCACGCGCCGATCGCCTGTATCTCACGCGGGTCCAGGCCTCGGTCGAGGGCGACACCTACTTCCCGGATTTCGATGAGAGTGAATGGCAGCTCATTCAGTCTAAACCAAGGGAGGCGGATGAGGCCAATCCCTACGCGCTCTCTTTCGATATCCTGGAGCGGCGGAGGCCTTCCCGGGGGTGAAATAAAAAAGCGCGCCACGGGCGCGCTTTTCCTGGCGATCGGTCTCGATCAGGCGATCTGGGCTGCAAGCTCGGCTGCCTGCTGCTGCTGCTCTTCGTTTCCTTCCACCGCCACTTCTTCCAGGATGCTTCGCGCACCGTCGGCATCGCCCATATCGATGTATGCCTTTGCGAGGTCGAGCTTGGTTGCTGCCTCGTCCCACTGTTCCTGACTCCCGCCGACGGTAACTGAGGGTTCATCGACTTCGGCGGAGATTCCGGGAGCGGCGGATACGGCCGGTTCAGATTCCGGCTCCGGTTCTGCGGCGGCCGATTCGAATGACAGGTCGGAACTGTTGAAACTGACGTCGTCCTCGACAGCAACCTCTCCCGACTCGTCATCAGGTGAACCCACTTCAGTATCAATATTCAGGCTCAGGCCCGATCGATTGTTGTCGGCCGTGTTCTGGCGCAGCGCCTCAAAGTCGAGACTCTCCGAGTCGCTCAGGCCACCCTCTTCTTCCAGGGCCTCGGAATCACCACTGATCCCCATGTCGAGACTCTCGGACTCATCCGTACCCAGACTGAGGCTGTCGGAATCGCTTGCACTGAGATCCAGACCTTCCAGATCGGTTTCGCCGCTGACCTCTTCGCTGTCCTCGGACAGATCAGTTCCGAGATCTCCGAGACCGGTAAACTCAAGGCCGCCGGTATCGACTGCCTCCACTCCCTCGCCCGCTTGTGCCTCAGGCTCGGGCTCAGGCTCGGACGTGCTTCCCGTATCCATATCAAAGTTGAAATCCAGGGCATTCGAAGGGGTCTCAGATACAGAAGGCATGTCTTCTTCCGGTTCAGCCTCCGCCTCCGCGCCACCGAGGTCCATATCCATTTCCAGCGATGTATTCGATTCCTCGGAGCCTCCCATATCGAAATTCAGGCCGCTCGTATCGAGATCAGCTGCTGGCTCGGCTTCGGGTTCACCGAATCCTGTGTCAACCGCCGCGGACCCGCCGCCCAGTGCGAGGGTTTCATTTTCAGCCGGAGCGGGAGCCGGCGCGGCCGGCGCGCCGCCGCCGGAGAACATGGGATTGTCCGGAGCGAGTTTGCGCCCCATATCGACCACGCGATCCCATAGTGGCCCGCCCTGTCCCTGTAGAGAGGCATACAGCTCTTCCGCCAGGGTTTCGAATGCACTGACGTCACTGCGATTTGCATAGATCTCAAGCAGCTTTTCCTTCAGCTCGTTCCGGTTGGGATTCTTGACCACGGCGTCCTTGAGAATCTCCTCTGCCTGCTCATCGCGTCCATAGGCGAGGTAGACGTCGGCTTCGGCAACCGGATCCACTTCATCGGTAGAGATATTCCCCAGGCCACCCTGGCTGAAGTCACTCAGGAACGAGGTATCCGTCGCGGAACTGCTGCTGACATGGTCTTCGCTGTCGGTCGAGAATTCACTGGTGGCGACATCGCCCGATGTGAGAATGCTTTCCTCGAACTCGGTCAGGGAGCGGCGCCGGCGGCGGACGTAGATCGTGCCCACTCCCAGGGCAAGCACGACCACGCCACCCACGAGCATAAGCATGAACTGATCCCCAAGGATGCTGCTGAGCATGCCCTGGGCGGTTGCCAGCAAGCCCTCGTCTTCCTTGGGCTGGGCTGGCGGCGCGTGACGCGGCAGACTTGGCCGTCGTTGGACTCTAAGTGGTTTATGCGCCTTCGGCTTGGCCGGTGCCGCCTTTTGCTCAGTTCCCGCCTTGGGTTTGGCCTCGGACTTGGTTTCGGTCTGCGCAAGCTGCGTATTCGGAATTTCTACAGGACGGGCATCCGGTTTCGGCTTCGCCATGGGTTTGCCCGCTTCCTTGGCATCCGCTGCGCCCTTGGGTTTGGCCGCGGCACCATTCAACCGCGTTACGGATTGATCGAGCTTCTGTTCTTGGGCTGCCTTGTTCTCGCTTTCGGCTGACTTGCCTGCGGATGTTGCCTTCTGATCCAGGTTGGAGCGAACAATGCGCAACAATTCCGCCTTGCGTGCTTCGCGCGTCGGCGGCAACTGGATGCCATTGGGCTTGGCCTTGGCGCCCGCCTTCGCCTTGCTCGCATTGGCAGCCGGCTTTGCAGCATGAGCGCCCTTCGGGGCGGGCTTGCCGGCATGCTTGGGCTTGCTTGTCTGCGGCGCAGGCGTCTTCGCAGCTGAGGAGGCAGCCGTAGTCGTGGCCTTGTTGTCAGCAGTCGCCACCGTCACCGGTTCCTTGGAACGGGCCAGCTTCAGCTTGTACTCCTGCCAGACATCGTACTGGGCAACAAAATCGTGGTGCGCTGCCGCACGCGAGACCCTGGTCACCGCAACCTTATCCGGAATGCGCAGAATCTTTCCTGCTTTCAGGTTATTCACATTCTTGCCGAAGAAGGCCTTTGGATTGGCGTCGTACAATGCCAGCACGACCTGCTCCAGACTCAGATTGCGGTCGCGCCGGATCCGCTGCGCGATCTTCCACGCGGTGTCACCACGTTTCACGTGATAGCGATTCGTGTTGGCCCAGTCGGGGGCATCGACTGGAAGCGCCTGGGGACCGAAGACTTCGCCCTTCAACATTCCGATCGGCTGAGGCGTTTCACCTGCTCCCTCCTGCGACAAGTCTTCCGTTCCCGGAGTCGCTCCGATGGACATGGTTGTCACAGATCCTGTTTGACCAGTCGACGTGGACTCCGTCGTTGCCACCGGGGGCGGTGTCGATTCCGTCGGCGCCGTGCTCGCCTGCATTTCTGATTTCGGAACCGGCTCTACTTTGATTTCCGGCGTGGCTTCCGCCCTGGTTTCGACGGCGGGCGGTTCGGCCGGCGGCGCCGCCTGCGGCTTCGGCGCCGGGGTGGGCGCGGTCTCCGGTTCAAGTTTCGCAACAGGCGGTTCGCTTACCTTGGGCGCTTCGATCCCGCTGGGCTTGGATGCGTTCAGGAACGGGGGGTCGATCAACGCGGTGTATTCACGCCGCAGTCTGCCGCCGGCCCACTCGGCCTGAACGAGAAGATGCAGATAGGGTTCGGGGAACGGGGAGCGGGTGGTGACACGAAGGAAGGGGCGACCGTCCGGATGATGCTCCACGAGAAACTGGATGTCATTCAGCTCCTGGCTGCGCTCAATACCCACCGCCTGAAACGCACCGACAGGAGCCAGACCGACTTCCAACGTCTGCAGTTCCTTGTCAGTAATGGAGGTGAATTCAATGGTCGCGTCGAGCGGCTCGTTCAACGCCGAGGTTACCTTGATCGGTCCAAGGCCCAGGCCATAACTGATCGCCGGCAGCAGCGTAAGAACTGCTGTCGCACAAATCAGACCTGCTCGTCGCACCCCCCTAGAAACTAGGATCATTCTTTGCTCCGCTTCCCACTATTCTTATCCCGGCGCCGGCTTGATAATAGCTTAAAAGACACAGAGTTACGCAAGTATAGTATTGCGATTTCTCACAATTCGCAACTAACTATAGCTGATAAATACGGTTTTGACATGGAACGGCCGCCTGGGCCCCCGGGACAGATTTCCGTCGAAATGAAGGACTTAGAGGCGCCATCCTGCCAGGCCGGGCACCTCCCCTGGATACTTTATAGTAATCCCAGCGCCGACCCGCCAGATTTCTACACCCCGGGAAGGATACGCAGCATGCGGCGAAGGGGTTCCGCCGCACCCCACAGGAGCTGATCCCCAACCGTGAAGGCCGCCAGATACTCTCCACCCATAGTGAGCTTGCGCAAGCGGCCCACCGGTACGGACAGGGTGCCGGTCACTTTTGCCGGCGTCAGTTCACGCATGCTGAGATCTCGGTCGTTCGGTACCACCTTCACCCAATCGTTGGCGGCTGCAAGCATCTGCTCGATCTCGGGCAATGGAACATCCTTCTTCAACTTGATAGTCAGGGCCTGACTGTGGCATCGCATCGCCCCCACCCGCACACAGATCCCGTCGATCGGAACCGGATAGTCACTCCGACCCAGAATCTTGTTAGTCTCCACCTGGGCCTTCCATTCCTCCTTGCTCTGCCCGCTTTCCAGTGCCACGTCGATCCAGGGAATCAGGCTGCCCGCGAGCGGAACCCCGAACTGCTCATCAGGATATTCGTCGCTGCGAATGTGCTCCGAAACCGCCTTGTCGATCTCCAGAATCGCGCTTGCCGGGTCGTCCAGCAAGCTGCCCGCCGCGTCATGAATCGAACCCATCTGCTTCAACAGTTCGCGCATGTTGCGCGCGCCAGCGCCGGACGCGGCCTGGTAAGTCATCGGGGTAATCCAATCGATGAGGTCCTGCTCAAACAATCCGCCGATGGCCATGAGCATGAGACTCACGGTGCAATTCCCGCCCACATATGTCTTTACGCCGTCGTTCAGGCCCCGCTCAATGACGTCGAGGTTCACGGGATCGAGAACGATGATGCTTTCGGAATCCATGCGCAGGGTAGATGCCGCGTCGATCCAGTACCCATCCCAGCCCGCGGACCGCAGCTTGGGATAAATCTCCTTGGTGTAGCTGCCGCCCTGACAGGAAATCACGACATCCATTTCCTTGAGGGCATCCACGCTCGTCGCGTCCTGCAAAGCAGGCACGACCTTGCCCACATCCGGACCCGGCTGACCCGCCTGGGATGTGGAGAAAAATACCGGTTCGATGACATCGAAATCCCGCTCCTCCCGCATCCGCTGCATGAGTACGGAACCGACCATCCCGCGCCAACCAACCAGACCTACCCGCTTCATGTTCCTTCCCCGAAAAGATTCACTTTCAATTGACCTATGCCAGAGCCGCGACCACGGCATCCCCCATGGCCTGTGTTCCGACCTCCTGTCCCTCGCCCGACCAGATGTCCGGGGTGCGGAGGCCCTGATCCAGCGCCCTGGAAACCGCCGATTCCACCCGGTCTGCAAGATCCGGCATCTCCAGCGTGTAACGAAGCATCATCGCCACCGACAGGATGGTGGCCAAAGGATTGGCCTTGCCCTGCCCGGCGATATCGGGTGCCGAACCGTGGATGGGCTCGTACATGCCCTTGCCTGCCGCGTCCAGCGACGCAGACGGCAACATTCCGATTGACCCGGTCAGCATGGCCGCCGCATCGGACAGGATGTCACCGAACATATTCGTAGTCACAATCACATCGAACTGCTTCGGTTCCTTCACCAGCTGCATGGCGGCATTGTCCACGTACATATGGGACAACTCGACATCCGAATAGTCCTTGCCCATCTGGCTGACGACCTCCCGCCAGAGTACCGTTGCCTCCAGCACGTTGGCCTTGTCCACGGAACAGACGCGCTTGTTGCGCCGCCGTGCAATATCGAACGCGGAACGGGCGATGCGGCGGATTTCCGATTCGCTGTAAACCAGGGTGTTGAAGCCCTCCCGCTCACCGTCGTCGCGGGTGCGGATACCCCGGGGCTGGCCAAAGTAGATGCCGCCGGTCAATTCGCGCACGATCATGATGTCCAGCCCGGCCACCAGTTCCGGTTTCAGGGTCGAGGCCCCGGCCAGTTGCGGATAGAGGATTGCCGGCCGCAGATTCGAAAACAGGCTCAACCCCGACCGCAGACCCAGCAGGGCCTTCTCCGGCCGTTGCGCCGTTTCAATCTGGTCGTATTTCGGCCCGCCTACCGCTCCCAGGAGCACGGCATCGGCTGAACGCGCGAGATCCATGGTTTCGTCCGGCAGAACCTTGCCGCACAGATCGTAGGCAGCGCCGCCCACCGGCGCCTCCACAAGCTCGGCATCCAGACCGTGATCGGCCTTCAGGCATTCCAGGACCTTGATCGCCTCGGCGATAATTTCGGGCCCGATCCCGTCGCCGGGCAATACAGCAATGTTCTTGCTCATTTGTTTCTCTTACCCCTTGTTGGCGAAAAGCCACGGAGCCTCGCCCCGGCGTCGCTCCTCGTATTCCCGAATTTCATCCATGTGCTGCAGGGTCAACCCGATGTCGTCCAGGCCGTTCAACAGGCAATGGCGACGAAACCCGTCGACCTCGAACGGAATCTGCGTCCCATCCGGCTTCGTGATCCGCTGGGCCTCCAGGTCCACGTCGAGCTCGTAGCCCGGCGTCGCCTCCGTTTCGCGGAACAGTTCGTCTACGGTCCCACCGTCGAGAGCGATGGGCAGGATGCCGTTCTTGAAACAGTTATTAAAGAATATATCCGCAAAACTGGGCGCGATAATGACGCGGAAACCGTAGTCGAGCAACGCCCAGGGCGCATGTTCGCGGGAGGATCCGCAGCCGAAGTTCTCGCGCGCCAACAGGATCTGCGCCTCCTGGAAACGCGCCTGGTTCAGGACAAAATCCGGATTCACCCGTCGCTGGCTGTGGTCCATGCCGGGCTCACCGGGATCCAGGTAGCGCCAGTCATCGAAAAGATTCGGCCCAAAGCCGGTGCGCTTGATGGACTTCAGGTACTGCTTCGGGATGATCTGGTCGGTATCGACATTGGCGCGGTCCAACGGCGCCACGATTCCCCTGATTCGCTTGAAGGCATCCATGGTCAGACCTCTCTCACGTCTACAAAATGTCCGGCAACCGCCGCTGCCGCGGCCATCGCGGGACTGACCAAATGTGTTCTGCCACCCTGCCCCTGACGTCCTTCGAAATTGCGATTGGACGTGGACGCGCAGCGTTCCCCGGGCTCCAGGCGATCGGCGTTCATGGCAAGGCACATGGAACAGCCGGGCTCGCGCCACTCGAAGCCGGCGTCGGTGAAGACCCGGTCCAGGCCCTCCTGTTCCGCCTGCGCCTTTACCAGGCCCGAGCCCGGTACCACCATGGCGAGCTTCACATTGGCGGCGACCTTGTGGTCCTTTACCACCTCGGCGGCGGCGCGTAGGTCCTCGATACGCGAGTTCGTGCACGAACCGATGAAGACCTTGTCCACGGCAATCTCGGTGATTGGCGTGTTGGCCTCGAGGCCCATGTATTCCAAAGCACGCTGCATGCCCGCACGCTTCACCTCGCTTGCCTCATTCTCCGGGTCCGGGACCCGCTCCGTTACCGGCACGCCCATTTCGGGCGAGGTGCCCCAGGTGACAAAAGGAGCGATCGCCGAGGCATCGATATGCACGACCCGGTCGAACTGGGCGTCGGCGTCCGTGTGCAATTCCCGCCAGGCGGCCACCGCCCTCTCCCACATCTCGCCCGACGGCGCATAGGGTCGGCCTTTGGCGTAGTCGATGGTCTTGTCGTCCACGGCGACGAATCCGGCCCGGGCGCCCGCCTCGATGGCCATATTACAGACGGTCATGCGGCCTTCCATGGAAAGGGCCCGAATCGCCTCGCCGCCAAACTCAATGGCATAACCGGTGCCGCCGGCAGTGCCGATCTCGGCGATGATGGCGAGCACGATATCCTTGGCCGTCACCCCCTTGCCCGCCTGGCCGTCGACGCTGACCAGCATGGTCTTGGATTTCTTCTGGATAAGGCATTGGGTCGCTAATACATGCTCGACCTCGGAGGTACCGATACCAAAGGCCAGGGCGCCGAAGGCGCCATGGGTGGACGTATGGGAATCCCCGCACACCACGGTCATGCCGGGCAAGGTGGCGCCCTGTTCCGGACCGATGACGTGCACGATGCCCTGGCGGGGATCGTTCATCTCGAACTCCACGATCCCGAACTGGTGACAGTTTTCGTCCAGGGTCTGCACCTGCAGACGGGACACCGGATCGGCGATCCCGTGGCTGCGATCGGTCGTGGGAACATTGTGATCGGGTACCGCGAGATTGGTCCCCACGCGCCACGGGGTCCGACCCGCGATCCGCAGACCCTCGAAGGCCTGGGGGCTGGTTACCTCGTGCACGAGGTGCCGATCGATATACAGGAGGCAAGTGCCGCCATCGTCCTGGCGCACCACATGGGCATCCCAAAGCTTGTCGTACAAGGTTCTCCGGCTCATTTGTCCTGGCTCCCGCTTCGACTTGCATGAATTATGGGGGCGGGATATAAATTACTCCAATTCATATTTTTCATTTTTTATATTCTTCGTAGTTATGGATATATCCGCCCTCCAGACCTTTCTCGCGGTGGCCGAAACGGGCTCCTTCTCCGCCGCAGCGGAACGGGTTTTCCTGACCCAGCCTGCCATCAGCAAGCGCGTTGCGGCCCTGGAATCGGAATTGGGCACCCCCCTGTTCGACCGCATCGGCCGCCGGGTACAGCTCACGGAGGCCGGGCGGGCGCTGCAGGAACGTGCCCACGGCATTCTGGCGGAGATCGAGGACGCCCGGCGGGCCATCTCGCGCCTGTCCGGGGCCGTCCGAGGCACCCTGCGGATGGCCGCCAGCCACCACATCGGCCTGCACCGCCTGCCCCCGGCCCTGAAACAGTTTCACGACACCTATCCGGACGCGCGCCTGGACATCCGCTTTCTGGATTCGGAAAGCGGATGCCAGGCCGTGGAACAGGGCGAACTGGAACTGGCGGTGGTCACCCTGCCCAGCCACGCGAGCGCCCAGCTGCAGCTGATTCCGGTGTGGCCCGATCCGATCGACATTGTCGTCGGCCGGAGCCACCCCCTGGCCACCGAATCCGGCGTCACGGCGCTGACCCTGCTGAATTACCCCGCGATCCTGCCCGGCCCGGGCACCTACACGCGCGAAATCGTCCTGTCTGCCCTGGAACCCGTGCGCGAAGGCATCCAGATTGGCATGTCCACGAATTATCTGGAGGTATTGAAGATGCTGGCGTCCGTCGGTCTGGGCTGGAGTGCCCTGCCCCGGACCCTGATTGACGACAGCCTGAGCGTGGTCCAAATTAGGAATATAGCGATACAGCGCGAGTTGGGGGTTGTCATCCACCGCTCGCGTACTCTGTCCAACGCAGGACAAGCCATGCTGGACATCATTCAATGCGAGAACTGAGTTTCAGATCACTGGCCGAATTTCTCGAAGAGCGATTGGGATCTCACCAGTTCCCGATCAATCACGGCGCGAGCTCGCCGCGCGACCTGTTCGACGGTTGCGCCCTGCACGATGAATTGAGCAAACAACTCTTGCGTGACATCTACAAGCGCAACGCCTGCAGGAGTCTCGATGACGAAGTGCACCGGGATCAGACAGAGGCCGCCCTGGCCGAGATTCGCACCGGGCTGCTTGCTGCCAAAAGCGGAATGGACGTGGACAAATACAACTATGTCGAGGATGTCTGTATCGCAGTCAAGGAATTCTTCCAGCCGCGGGATGAGGACACCTCGGTACGAAACCCGCAGACCCCTGAGTACGCCTCGGCGGAAATCATCGATATCAATCGATATCGGCGACGCCGTATGAAGTGGCGGGCCTGATCCAGCGCCAGGCTACACCGAGGGCGAGCAGCGCGAGCAGCGATGCCGCAAGATAGGTGCTCAGGGGACCGCTGCTGCTCCAGCCCACTCCCGCATAAAGACTGCCAACCGCACCACCCAGACCGAAACTGACGCTTCCGTAGATGGCCTGTCCGCGGGTCTGGTGCGCCCCACGAAAGAACCGATGGACCATCTCCACAGCCGTGGCGTGATACGCGCCAAACGTGGCGGCATGAAGTACTTGCGCCAGAATCAGAATGGCAAGGTAATCCGGAAAGAAACCGATCAGCGCCCATCGAACCGCGGCAAGAGCGAAACTCGCCAGCAGCATCTCGCGCATTCCGATGCGCATGCGGGCACGGTGCAGCACGAGAAAAATCGCGATTTCACACACCACACCCAGGGCCCAGAGCGCACCAATGACGGTCTTGCTGTAGCCGTGTCCTCCGAGGTAAATCGTATAGAAGGTGTAATAAGGGCCATGGCTGGCCTGCATGAGGAATGCACTGAACAGAAAGGCCGCCACCTGTGGACGCAGGAAGATCTTCAACAAGGGGCCCGCATGTTCCGTCTGCCCCGGGACCTCCCGCTGCGGCACCAGAAGACTTGCCACCCAGATTCCTGAAAGCAGGACCAGCAAGGCCGGGAGCAGCCACCAGGCCGGGACGTGATCCAGTACCGAACCCAGAACCAGCACGGAAACAATGAAACCGACCGAACCCCAAAGGCGGACACGCGCATAACGACCACCCTCTCCGCCAAAATGACTCAGTGTCGCGGCCTCGACCTGCGGCAGGGTCGCATTCCAGAAGAAACTGAACAGCAACATCACGACCGCCAGCCACCAGAACGTGGCGGAGACGAATACCCCGGCAAAGCTGACAACGGAAAGCAGGGCCGCGGTGCGCACGACCACCATGCGCTGGCCCTGGTGATCGGCGATCCAGCCCCACAGATAGGGCGCTACAATTCGCGACACCATCAACAGCGCCATAAGTTCGCCGATCTGTAGCGCACTGAAGCCTACCGACCGGAGATAGAGACTCCAGTACGGGACCAGCGCGCCGAGGGTCGCGAAATAGAAGAAATAAAAACCGGAGAGCCGCCAGTAGGGCATATCGGGATCGAACCGTTCCCGAACGCGGCCTATTCGCTGCGGGCCGCCGGAATTGCCGGGGTTGAGCTGTGCACGTCCAGATTCTGCGCCCGGTTCCGCAGCGCGTGATCCACAAGCACCAGGGCAAGCATGGCCTCGGCGATGGGTGTCGCACGAATTCCAACACAGGGATCGTGCCGACCGGTCGTCACCACTTCGACCGGTTTCCCAACCCGGTCCACGGTGTCTCCCGCCAGACGAATACTGGATGTGGGTTTAAGCGCGATACTGGCCACAATCTCCTGACCGCTCGAGATCCCGCCGAGCACGCCGCCGGCATTGTTGCCGATGAAACCGTCCGGTGTGATTTCATCGCGGTGTTCCGTGCCTTTCTGCTCCACGCTGGCAAAACCGGCCCCCATCTCCACGCCCTTGACGGCATTGATACTCATCAGGGCCTTGGCGATGTCCGCATCCAGACGGTCGAATACCGGCTCGCCCCAGCCCACGGGTACGCCACTGGCGACCACGTTTACGCGCGCACCGATGGAGTTGCCCTCCTTGCGCAAGGCATCCATGTATTGCTCGAGCTCGTCCACACGAGCGGGATCCGGGCAGAAGAAGGCATTGGATTCCACGGCAGCCCAGTCCTTCAGATCCAGGGAGATGGGTCCAAGCTGTTTCAGGTAGCCGCGAACGGTCACACCGTAGCGCTCGCTCAGATATTTTTTGGCGATCGCGCCGGCGGCAACACGCATGGCAGTTTCGCGCGCGGACGAACGCCCGCCACCACGGTAGTCGCGCACGCCATATTTTTGCTGATAGGTATAGTCGGCATGCCCCGGCCGGAAACGATCCATGATCTTGCTGTAGTCCTTGGAGCGTTGGTCGGTATTGCGAATCAGCAGGCCGATCGGGGTGCCGGTGGTTCGCCCCTCGAACACGCCGGACAGGATCTCCACCTCGTCGGCCTCGCGGCGCTGGGTCGTGTGACGCGACTTCCCGGGCTTGCGCCGATCCAGATCATGTTGCAGATCGGCCGCGGAAAGCTCCATCCCCGGCGGACAACCGTCGACGATGCAACCCAGGGCGGGGCCGTGGGATTCGCCGAAAGAAGTGACCGTAAAGAGTTTGCCGAGAGTGTTGCCGGACATCCACGGATGGTACCGGCAATTATCGGGCGCGACAATTGTCCCGCCGCGTGCTTTCTGATATGAACAGGTCTGGTTTCTGGCCAGCGGGAAACGAAAACGTCATGAAGCAATTCGCGCGCTCCACCCCTCTGATTCTTCTCGTGCTCGCCGCAAGCCTTGTCCTGCCCTCCTGCGCCTCCTTGAAGAGGGGCAAACGCATGGATCAATTCCAGACGACGACCTCGCTCTACCGCAATGCCATTCGCTGGAACAATTTCAAGGCGGCCGCCGGTTTCCTTGAGGACCCCGGCCAGGCGCTGGAAGAGAACAGCCTGGACCGACTCAGGCTCGTGAAGGTCACGGAGTACGACGTTATCGGAGAGAAGGCATCGCCTGATTATCACACCGTCGACGTAACGGCGGTCATTGAATACGTATGGCTCGATCAGATGGTGCAGCGTCGCGTCACAGACCGGCAAAAATGGATCTACGACGATTCCACGAAGCGCTGGCGGCTCGCCGGCGGCCTGCCGGACTTCAACTGAGCCACAACTAGATTTCGATCAGGTGATTGGGCAACTCGTCCACATCCCCACCTTCGCGGGGAAAGTGTTGTTGCAGCAGTGATCCGCAGCCATCGATAGCCGCCAGGAAGCCTTCGGTGACCTGGCCGACTGCAACCCGGCGAACAAAGTCGGCCACGATGGCGTCCCAGGCGCCCTCTTCCACTTGCTGATGGATGCCACGATCGGCAATGATCTCGACATAGTGTTCGGCCACGGACACGAACAGCAAAACGCCCGTGCTCCCTTCCGTGTTCGCCAGCCCCTGACGGTGGAACTGTTCGTGAGCAAGCCGACTCGCCCGCATGTGCTTCACGCGGGCCGGAATAAGCGCCATCTTCAGCGGAGACAGGCCGAACACGGCAATACCAACAAGAAATACCAGTATCTGAATGAGGTACACATCGGCCAGACCGGGCTCGATCCAGAAGGCGGAGAATTTGGACAGCACCAGAACCACAGCCGGCGTCACGAGCGCCACGAGGGCCGCCCACAATACCGGGATGAAGCGATATCCATCGCTCTCCTGGGCAAGCACTGCAACGAACTCGCCGCTGGTCCTGCTCTCCGCCTCGCGGATGGCATCACGAATCGAATCCTTTTGCTCCTGACTAAGAAAGGCCATGCTACCAACTCCCCGAGGAGCCACCGCCACCAAAAGACCCACCACCACCGGAGAAGCCTCCTCCTCCCGAAAATCCGCCGCCGCCAATGCCCCCGCCTCCGTAGTACCCTCCGCCAACCCAGGGTCCTCCCCGTCCACCGCGAGCGAAGAGCACGAACAGGGTTACAACCGTAGCCAGGACCATGGCAACCAGGATCGAGCCAAAAACAAGCCAGGCAAGCCCTACGGCCAGAGGCCACATCACGGCCGCAGCTGCAGCGCGACTGAAGACCGATACGAAGCTACCGAGGATCACCACCATGATGATGATAAACGGGAGATAGTGCGAGCTACGGAAGTGCTGGTGAACCGGCACCGGCGCCGCGTCAACGGCATTCGCGCTTCCTCCCAGGACCCCCAGTATGGATGTCACGCCGGCGACAATTCCGCCTTGCATGTCACCGGCTCGGAACCTGGGAAGGATGGCGGTACGGATGATGGTGTCGCTCAGGGCGTCGGTCAGGGTCCCTTCCAGGCCGTAACCGACTTCAATGGAAACCTTGCGTTCCTTCGGCGCCACGACAAGCAGCACGCCGTTGTCCTTGCCCTTCTGGCCAATCCCCCAGTGCCGTCCCAGCTGATATCCGTAATCCCGGATATCGTAGCCGCCCAGAGACTTCAGGGTAACAACCACGACCTGGTTGCCGGTGGACTGCTCTTCGGCAGCCAGCTGGGAAGTCAGTTGTTGCTCGGCGGCGGGCGAAAGCAGGCTGGCCTGGTCGACGACGCGGCCAGTGAGCGCGGGAAATTCGGGTTCGGCGCGGGCGGGCATGGCCACCACAGCCGCCAGCAGAACCACAACGAAACCAATACGCAGCAAAGAAGACATCGCGATCAGAACTTCACCTGCGGTACCTTCGTTTTCTCCTCGGAGACCGTGAAGTTGGCCTTCACCTGTGCGTCCGGATACAACCAGGCCTTCCACCAACGGCCGGGGATGGTGCGCAATTCGGTGTTGTAGACACGGACCGCGTTGATGTAATCGCGGCGCGCCACCGAGATCCGGTTCTCGGTTCCCTCCAGTTGGGACTGCAGGGCGAGAAAGTTCTGGTTGGCCTTGAGCTGCGGATACCGTTCCACCACCACCATCAGCCGCGACAGGGCTGCCGTCAGGTTGTTCTGGTTCTGTTCGAACTGACGCAGGGCTTCCGGATTGGTCAGGATGTCCTTGGGTACCTGCATTTGCGACACCTTGGCCCGCGCGTTGACGACGGCGGTCAACGTGCTCTTCTCGTGCGCGGCGTAGCCCTTCACGGTATTGACCAGATTGGGTACCAGATCGGTCCGGCGCTGATACTGGTTCAATACCTGGCTCCAGGCTGCCTTCACATTCTCATCATAGGTAGGGATGTTGTTGATTCCGCAACCGCCGAGCAGCAGGGTCGCGAAAAACAGGAGAAAGATATTCGTCTTGCGGATGAACGTATTCTTGCTGGCTGTGGTCATGACCCGGCTAACTCCTTGCTTTTTGTTCGCTCTGCCATCGGAAACCCGCTATCTTGGGGGACGTGGAAATTCCACCAACGCACGCGCCCCGCTTTGGTCTAGAATTGGGACAATCATGCCACGATTCAACACAAAACGCGTTCTAATCGCGTTAGTGGCCCTGGCAACCCTCGTGGCCGGTGCCCCGGCTGCTGCTGCCAGCCATGAGCACGGCCTTCTATGGAAGATTTCCGGCCACGGCTACAAGCCCAGCTGGCTGTTCGGGACCATTCATTCCAGCGATCCCCGCGTGACGCGATTGGCTCCCCCGCTGACACGGGTCTTCGACTCCTCGTCGTCCTACTCCATGGAGCTGATCTTCAGCGGACCCGGCTTCGTGCACATGGCAGAATCCATGTACCTGCCGGAAGATGAAAAGCTCGAGAACCTCATCGGCGACGATCTGTACAAACGCGTCCGCACGACCCTCTCCGACATGGGCGTGGCCACCGACGACCTCAACTACAAGAAACCCTGGGCGGTCATCCTGAGCCTCGGCAGCCCCCACGCCAGCCAGGGGCTGTTCCTCGACATGCTGCTCCAGGTCCGCGCGACGATGCAGCTCAAGCCCACCTTCGGACTGGAAAGCATGGACGAGCAGATTGCCGTCTTCAACGACATGTCCACCGAAGACCAGGTCTCCCTGTTGACCGAGGCCATGCGCACACAGGCACAGGCAAGGAACGACATGCCCGAATTGATGCGCGCCTATCTCAACCGGGACCTGACCCAGCTCTACAGCATCAGCAAGCGCATGGAGTCCCGCACCGGATCCACCTACAGCAAGCTGATGAACCGCCTGCTGGTGCAACGCAATCTGCGCATGCTCAAGCGCATGCAACCGCGCCTCAAGGAAGGCAATGCCTTCATTGCAGTCGGCGCCCTGCACCTGGCCGGACCGGACGGACTCCTGGCACTGCTGCGAAAGAACGGCTACCGCACCGAAGCGGTCTACTGACTCTTCTCTATAACCCCGGACTCCATCGGGCCATCCGCACCCGCCCGCCGATATCCCCGGCGCGGGCCGCGCAAAAACCGGATGAATCCGGTACACTTCGCCGACTTTTCCCGGGGAAACCATCGTTCGTCCGCCATGTCTCGCGATACAAAAGAAAAACTCGAAGCGCTGCTCCGTGAACGTATCCTGATTCTCGACGGCGCCATGGGCACCATGATCCAGCGTCACAAGCTGGACGAGGCGGGCTATCGCGGCGAGCGTTTCCGCGACTGGCCGAGCGACCTCAAGGGCAACAACGACCTGCTGGTGCTGACGCAGCCGGAGATCATTCGCGGGATCCACGAGCAGTACCTCGAGGCCGGTGCCGACATCATCGAGACCAATACCTTCAATGCCCAGGCGGTATCCCTGGCCGACTACGGCATGCAGGAGCTGGTCTACGAGATCAACGTGGCGGCGGCGCGGCTGGCGCGCCAAGCGGCAGACAAGTTCGCCACGCCCGACCGCCCCCGCTTCGTCGCCGGCGCCCTGGGTCCATGCAACCGTTCCGCCTCGGTGGTGGTGGACGTGGACCGGCCCGGATACCGCAACATCACCTTCGACGAACTGGTCGCCGCCTACCGCGAGGCCGCGCGCGGCCTGATCGATGGCGGTGTCGACACCCTGCTCATCGAAACCATTTTCGATACGCTCAATGCCAAGGCGGCGGTGTTCGCCGTACGGGGATTGTTCGACGAGCTCGGCACCGAGGTCCCCATCATGATCTCGGGCACCATTACGGATGAGGCCGGGCGCAACCTAGCCGGCCAGAGCGTGGAGGCCTTCTACAACGCCATCCGCCATGCGGAGCCGATTTCCATCGGTCTCAACTGCGCCTTCGGCCCGGACAAGATGCGCCCCTACCTGGAGGAGCTCTCGGGAATCTGCGAAACCTGGGTCAGCGCCTATTCGAACGCCGGACTTCCCAATGCCTTCGGCGAATTCGATCTCGGCGCGAGTGACATGGGCTCGCAGATCGGCGAGTGGGCACGCAGCGGTTTCCTCAACATCGTTGGCGGTTGCTGTGGCACGACACCGGACCACATTCGCGCCATGGCCGCCCAGGTACACGGCCAGCCTCCGCGCACGGTACCGGCACGGGACTACACCCTGCGCCTTTCCGGCCAGGATCCGTGCAACATCGGCGCGGATTCCCTGTTCGTGAACGTGGGTGAACGCACCAATGTGACCGGTTCCGCCCGGTTCAAGCGTCTGATCCTCGAGGACAACTACGAAGAGGCGCTGTCGGTCGCGCGCGAGCAGGTCGAGGGAGGCGCCCAGATCGTCGATGTGAATATGGACGAGGCCATGCTCGATGGCGAGGCCGCCATGCACGATTTCCTGAACCTCATTGCCGGTGAACCGGATATCGCCCGGGTGCCGGTCATGCTTGACTCGTCGAAGTGGAGCATCATCGAGACCGGGCTCAAGTGTCTGGCCGGAAAGGGTGTGATCAACTCCATCAGTCTCAAGGAAGGCGAAGAGGAGTTCGTGCGTCACGCGCGTCTTGCGAGACGCTATGGTGCCGCCGTAATCGTCATGGCCTTCGACGAACAGGGACAGGCCGACACGCTGGAACGCAAGACCTCGATTTGCGAGCGCACCTACCGCATTTTGACGGAACAGGCGGGCTTCCCTGCAGAAGACATCATCTTTGATCCGAACATCTTCGCTGTCGCCACCGGCATCGAGGAACACAACAACTACGGCGTGGACTACATCGAGGCCACCCGCTGGATCAAGGAGCACCTGCCCCACGCGCGCGTCAGCGGCGGCGTGAGCAATGTCTCGTTCTCCTTCCGCGGCAACAACCCCGTACGCGAGGCCATCCACGCGGTATTTCTCTACCATGCAATCCGCGCCGGCATGGACATGGGCATCGTCAACGCCAGCCAGCTGGCCGTGTATGACGAACTGGATCCGGAGCTGCGTGAGCGCGTGGAAGACGTGGTGCTCAATCGCCGCGACGACGCCACCGAGCGCCTGCTGGAGATCGCCGATCGCTTCAAGGGCGAATCCGGTGTGGAGAAGAAGGAGGACCTCGCCTGGCGTGAGTGGCCGGTGGCCAAACGGCTGGAGCACGCGCTGGTCAAGGGCGTCGACACCTACGTGGTTGAGGACACGGAAGAGGCCCGCCAGGCCAGCACCCACCCGATCCAGGTGATCGAGGGTCCATTGATGGAAGGCATGAACGTGGTCGGCGACCTGTTCGGGTCGGGCAAGATGTTCCTCCCCCAGGTCGTGAAATCGGCGCGCGTGATGAAAAAGGCGGTTGCCCATCTCATTCCCTTCATCGAGGCGGAGAAGGAGTCTGGCGCGCGCCCCAATGCCCGCATCCTGTTGGCCACGGTCAAAGGCGATGTGCATGACATCGGCAAGAACATCGTTGGCGTGGTACTGCAATGCAACAACTTCGAGGTCATCGATCTCGGCGTCATGGTGGCGTCACAGACCATCATTGATGCGGCACTGGAGAAAGATGTGGACATCATCGGCCTGAGCGGCCTGATCACGCCTTCGCTGGAAGAGATGGCCCACGTGGCAAAGGAGTTGCAGCGCCAGGGCCTGACGGTGCCGCTGCTCATCGGCGGTGCCACCACCTCGCGCGCCCACACGGCGGTGAAGATCGAACCCAACTACGAACAGGCCGTGGTCTGGGTCAAGGATGCCTCACGCGCCGTGGGCGTGGCGCAAAATCTCGTCAGCGCCGATCTCAAGGCCGACTTCGTGGCCGGGGTTCGCGAAGACTACGAAAAGGTGCGCGAGGCCCATGCCGGGCGTGTGGCCAGGACCGAATGGCTGACTCTGGCCCAGGCGCGCGCCAACCGGGCCCCCATAGACTGGTCCGGCTACCAGGCACCGGCGCCCGAACATCCCGGCGTGCATGTGTTGGACGACTACGATCTTGCGGAACTGGTGGACTACATCGACTGGACCCCCTTCTTCCATGCCTGGGAGCTCAAGGGAAGCTATCCAAAGATTCTCGATGACCCGGACAAGGGCACCGAAGCGCGCAAGTTGCTGGACGATGCCCGCTCCATGCTACAGCGCATCATCGATGAAAAATGGCTGCGGGGGCGCGCGGTCATCGGCCTGTTCCCGGCGAATCGACAAGGTGACGACGACGTCCGGATCTATGCGGACGAATCGCGCAGCAAGGAGCTGACCACCCTGCACTTCCTGCGGCAGCAACTGGTAAAACCCGAGGGCAAACCGAACTACTGCCTTGCGGACTTTGTCGCGCCGGAAGACAGCGGCGTGCATGACTACGTGGGTCTGTTCGCTGTGACCGCCGGCATCGGCATCGATGCCCGCGTCGCCGCCTTCGAGGCCGATCACGACGACTACAGCGCGATCCTGTTAAAGGCCCTGGCGGACCGTCTCGCCGAGGCCTTCGCCGAACGGCTGCACGAACGGGTGCGCAAGGAATTCTGGGGCTATGCTGCGGACGAAGAACTGGACAACGAGGGTCTGATCCGCGAGCGCTACCGCGGCATCCGCCCGGCGCCTGGTTACCCCGCGTGCCCGGATCACACGGAGAAGGAGCTTCTGTGGAAACTGCTGGACGTGGAACAAAATGCCGGTATCTCCCTCACGGAGAGTTATGCCATGGTGCCGACCGCCGCCGTAAGTGGAGTCTATTTCGCCCATCCCGAGTCACGCTATTTCGCCGTCGGCAAGATCAATCGTGACCAGGTAGAGGACTATGCGCAACGAAAGGGCCTGACGCTGTCTGAGGCAGAACGCTGGCTCGCACCCAACCTCGGCTATTCACCGGACGCCTAGCGCGACCAGTTGTAGGCGCGAACCTTTCCCCTGGCATCGAACTGGACCTCCAGATAACGGATCTGGGGTGCCTCGCCGCCGGACATGTCACCGCGACCATAGTAATAGGTCCACTTCGTATAGCGCGTGCCGTCCGGGTCCACGCCCACGCCGGTTCCGCCGGGCGCGCCAAGCCAGGCCCGGACCATTTCCCTGGTCGTCACGCCACGCTGCACGCCGGTTTCAAAGCGCTTCAGGTCGAACGGTGTACCGACCTCCACTGTCGAGCAGGCGGCAATGGAAGTCAGCGCGAAAAACAACAATGCCGGAACCCATGGCGATCGCGCTCCCTTTCTCTCATGCTTCCTCAACATACGCCCTCCGGACAATCAGTCCTGCCATGGTTTCGCAGCGATGTGTCAAGGGTATGACAGCAAGACTTTGCGAGCGACTGGTCAATCCTCATCGTAGTCGGGCTCTTCCGGTGCGCTTTCCTCCCATTCCGTGGGCGACTCGGTACGATAGTTATCGGCCACATCATCGGCCTCTAGGTCATCGAAGGGGCCGGTCCAGTCCTCCGGCTCTTCAATCGGTTCCAGACTCATCTGGTACCAGGAATCGCGATCGAATTCCTCCACATCTCCATCGAAATACTGCACTTCGATGGTTCCATCATCCTCATCCACAGCGATTACACGAAAGCTGCGCCCGCTTTCATCCTCGTACCAGTCATCGACATTGGGTCTGCGTGGTATGGCCATTGCCGCCCCCTGTTGTCATTGCGATCGATACCGTAGTCCTGTCGTCGCGATACTGTCCCTGCCTGCAGTGTAGGAAAGCCGGGCGTTCGCACTCCTTGATCCGGATCAACGCACGCGGTGTAGTGCGTCAGAGCTTCAGTGTCTCGAGGCCGAGGTCCGTGGCCTGATCGGAAGCGGCGCCGCTGGTGACTACGGCGACACTGGCGACCTCGGGACGAAGATACTGAGCCCCTACCCTGCGAAGATCATCGAGGCTCACGCCCAGAATGCGGCTGCGGAAGCGGCGCCGCTGGTCCGACGTGCGCCCGTGCAGGCTACTATGAAAGGCCTTTTTCGCCTCGCCCGCCGGCGATCCCGGTTTGTCAATGGAACCGATCACGCCGAGTATGGCCTCTTCCAGCTGGCGTCCGTCGTGACCGTTGCTCTGAAGCCAGTCCAGGGATCGGTCGAAATCCGCCAGGGTTTCCGCGAGACGTGGGTCGCGATAGGAGAAGAATCGAAACACGGCATTGTCCGGGTCGTGTCCGGCGCCGCCACCATAGGCACCCCCCTGTTCGCGAATAACGCGGTGCAGAAAACCATTGCGCAGGAAACCGCCCAGCACCGCCAACGGGGCGGCATCCTCGTGCTCGATGGGCACGGTCGGGTAGGCCTTGGCGCAGAAATTCACCTGGGTGCTGGTGACCCACATTTCCCGGACGGTTTCGCGTATCGGTGCAGGGGAGAACGCCTGCAGTCCGCCACTGGCGGCGCGCCAGTGGGCGCCGAGCCCGGCGGCGAAATCGGATCGACGCTCTTCCTCGCCCACGATCAGGAATTGTCGACCCGCCCGCAAGAGAATTTCATGGATGCGCTGAAAATCGCCGGCAAGTTTTTCCAGTGCGCCGCGGTCGGAAAGTCGGTCGTCCAGGGACTTCAGTGCCTGGATACCAGCCAAACCGCGCCAGCGATGGTTCAGTGCGGCGGCCGGGCTCATCCTGCTGGCTGCGGCACCCATGGCCAGGCCATGGCCGTTGCCGGTGACACTCTGCTCCGCATGAGCACGATCCTGCGCCAGGATTTCGCGCATACGATCCAGCTCATCCCAACGCACGGTCTCCAGGGTCTCGTGCATGAACTCACTGAGCCCTTCATGATTTCGCGCCAGGGCCTTGCCGGACAGGACAAAGGTACTGCGTGTTCGCTGGACGTCGTCGATCGCGCCACGAACACTGGCCGAAGCATGCACGCCTCCCGTAACCGCATCCATATGCGCCTGGGTTTCCATATAGTCACGGCCGCCGCTTCCGAGTTCGGTCAGACAGTGAGTGAAGTGCGGCAACAGGGGGACGAGATCATCGTCCAGTTGCGGCAGATCAATCACAACCTGTTCATAGACCAGACCATTGGTTCCCTGGGTATAGAATGTCGCGGGGGCACCGCCGATTTCCGACCTCTCCCCTTCAGGAATCGGAAAGTCCTTGGGCACATCGTCCAATGTGACCTTCGGGAGAACTTCCGGATCGTCTTCCTGCTCCTGCCGCGCGGCCAGAGCCGCGGCCTGCTCCACGATGTGCTGTTTTTCCTTTGCATCAAGATTGTCCTTGATCGCTGCCAGCCGATCCCGCTCCGCCCGATCGCGCTCGGCGGCCAATCCGCTATCCGGTCGCAGGGTCAGGCGAACCCGGTGCGGATTCTCCAGCAACAGTTCCCTTGCCAGACCCTTGATGAATTCCGGGTCCTGAATCGCCTGGCGCAGGTCCTCGAGCACAGGATCGAGATTCAACAGCGCCACCGGATCTCCACCATGGACCACGGGCGACAAGCCTTCCAGAATCAGCTGCAACCCATAGGGATAATGATCTCCGCGGATTTCACGCTGGCCGAGTTCCAACTGGTGCAATACGGCTTCCACCCGATCCTGCGGAACCCCTTGCTCCGCCACCTGGCCCAGCACATCCAGCACCAGTTCCTCCACCGCCTGGGCATTTTCCACCCGACTGCCCTCGAGGCCGCAGACGAACGCCATCTCGCGATTCGAGTCCTCCAATCCAGACAGGGGCGACGGGGCCGCGCCCAGGTCCGTGGTTTCAAGCGCGTGGCGCAGGGGTGACGCACCATTGTCCAGCAGGACACTCGACAGCAGATGGGCCTCCATGAGCTTGCGCGCGTCCGCACTCTTCCCCAGTAGCCAGCCGACGACGATATGGGTCTTGTCTTCCTGCCCCTGCGGTTCGTCCAGTGCGTAGCGATCCTCAACCACGACCGGCTGTGTATAACGCCGTTCGTCCCCGACTTCGATATGACTATCGAGACGGTCGAAACGGGCCAGGGCTTTCTCCTCGAAGCGCGCCTGATGTTCCACCGCGGGGATGTTGCCATATGTCATGAACACCGCATTCGACGGATGATAATGCGTGGCATAGAACGCCTTCAGCTCCTCATAGCTGAGGGTCGGAATGTCCGCAGGCTCGCCGCCACTGTTGTAGTGATAGGTGGTCGTGGGATAGAGATGATGGCTCAGGGTATGCCACAGCGTGTTCACGGGCGAACTCATGGAGCCCTTCATCTCGTTGAAGACGACGCCCTTGTAAACCAGATCGGTATTCGGATCGTCCGGGGTCTCAAACTCGAGGCGATGACCCTCTTGGGCGAAATCCAGTTCGTGCAGACGCGAAAAGAAGACTGCGTCCAGATATACATCCATCAGGTTGTTAAAGTCTTTGGAGTTCTGGCTCGAGAACGGATACGCGGTCCAGTCGCTGCTTGTAAATGCATTCATGAAGGTATTCAGCGAACGCCGAATCATCATGAAAAAGGGATCGCGCACCGGATAGTGTTCACTGCCACACAGGGCGGTATGCTCCAGGATGTGGGCGACACCGGTAGAATCCATGGGGACGGTGCGCAGGGCGACCAGAAAGACATTTTCCGGATTGCTGCTTGCAAGATGAAAATACCGGGCACCTGTCTTGCGGTGACGATATTCCTCCACCGTCAGCCTGAGGGAATCAATCGGAACCGCTCGAATGAATTCGAACGAGGGATGAACAGCGGGAGTGGTCGCTACGGCGGTCTTTCCCGATTCGGCGGTGGTCTTGCTGTGGATACGCGTCATGAAATCTCGCAGTGACAGACTGTCAGAGGAATGCCCATTCTACCCCAGGCTTGCCACGGCGATAATGGGGGACCGGGAAAACCGGATTGATTTCGACACTATTCGACCACAATCATTAAAGCCATGGATCGCAACACCGAAGAAATTATTGAACTGCTCCGGCAAATGGAGCAGGAGCTTCGCCGCCTGCAACTCTGGGAGGACGAAGCGCCGGCCGACGAGGATCTCGCAAGTACCCTGCCCTTCGCCCACGATCGCCTGGAATTCCACCAGTGGCTGCAGTGGATTCTGCTGCCGCGAATGCGTCAGCTGTGCCGCGACTCTGGGCCCCTGCCCACATCCAGCGGCATTGCGCCTATGGCCGAAGTGCAACTTGCACCCTGGGGCGCCGATGCCGGAACCCTGTTGGGCCTGCTGAGAGAACTCGATCGCCGCCTGGAGCCATCGGCTTGAAAACTGCGCACAGGCGATGGATATATAGTGTGTTAAGGCTATTTACGGAGCCGGGGTATGGTGATTTACGATCTGGTTTGCGCCGAGGGGCACCGATTTGAAGGCTGGTTCGGGCAGGCGGCCGACTTTGGCTCGCAGAAGGCCGATGGTCTCCTGAGCTGCCCTCACTGCGGTTCCAGCGAAATCAGCAAGCTCCCCACGGCCAGCCGCATTCGCACGCAACGCCACAGCAAACCCGCGGAAGTGTCCGCGGAGACGGCGCTGGAGCGCCTTCAGCGTCTGGTCACCGAACAGTTTGAGGACGTGGGCGACCGGTTTCCCGAGGAGGCCCGCCGGATTCACTACGGTGAGGCCGAGGCGCGGGATATCCGCGGAACGGCCACGGCCGAGGAAGCCCGGGAACTGCTGGAAGAAGGTGTTTCCGTCCTCCCGTTCCAAACCGATCCCAAGAAATTCAACTAGGCCCGCACTTTCCGCGGGCAGGCCCGATGGTGCGCGGCCGCACCCGGGTCTGTGGCTCCAGGCGATGAGTTAGTATATTATTAATTGCTAATTCTTCTGCGACAGCGAGTTTTTCCGTGGATATGGAAACCTTCGACTCCTGGTCCCTGCACCTTGGGATCGGCGGCCTGATTCTGTACATGATTTTCATCATCTACCGCCTGGGCAAGGAGTCCGGGGCCGGCCGCTTCGGGTACTTCGTCCTGTTCTTCTCCCTGGGACTGGGCTTCGTCGGCTATCTGGCAAAGACGATCCTGGTCGAGTTTCTGCACATCTGAGTCGCAGGCAGGCCATCGCCTTCCCTCCCCCTGTTTGCCGCGGCCGGCGGGTTTGACCTCCGCTGTCGGGGCGGTTTATGTTTAGCGCCCGCCCGATACACCCGATAACCATAACTCACGGAGCACCCCGCTATGCCCTCTTTTGACGTGGTCTCGCGCATCGACCGACATGAATTGACCAATGCCCTGGACCAGGCCAACCGTGAGGTGGGGAACCGATACGACTTCAAGGGCTCCGAAGCGAAGTTCGTCGAAAATGACGATTCCCTGAACCTGGACGCAGCCTCCGAGTTCCAGCTGCAACAGATGCTCGACATCCTCTACGGCAAGGTTTCGAAGCGGGGAATCGACCTCACGGCTCTGGATGCGGGCGAGCCCCAGATAAGCGGCAAACGGGCGACGCAAAAGGTCGCCCTGCGCCAGGGTATCGACAAGGACCTCGGCAAGAAGATCACCAAGCTGGTCAAGGATTCCAAACTGAAGGTGCAGGCCTCCATCCAGGGGGAACAGGTTCGGGTGACAGGCAAGAAACGGGATGACCTGCAGGAGGTCATCACCATGCTCAAGGGCGCGAACCTCGGCATCCCCTTGCAGTTTGAGAACTTCCGCGACTGACGGAAGCCTCATCCCTCCACTCCTCTTCCTTGCATCCCGTGGAGATCACACGCACCCTCGAGCGTCCCGGCAAAGACCCGCTTGGGTACCGGCTGTGGCGCAACTCCGGCGCGCGTGATGTGCTGGTGATGATTCATGGGGCAGCGAGCAATCTTACGCGCTGGTCCGAATTCGTCAGCCATAGCTCACTGAAGGAGTCGTGGAACCTGTTGCGCATGGATCTGCGCGGCCACGGCAGTTCCATGTCCCGCCGGGGCATTCGAATCGAATCCTGGTGCGAAGACCTGAGGGCGATCCTCGACGCTGAAGAGTTTGACCGCGTCGTGATCATCGGACACAGCCTGGGCGCGCACGTCGCACTCTATTTCCGCGACACGTTTCCGGAACGCGTGCGGGCGATGATCCTGATCGACCCGGTGATACCGCAGAATCTCAGCGGCAAGCTCCGCCTTGCGCGAAATCTGCGCTGGTTCCTGCAACTGATCGTCTATGGCATCCGTTTGCTGAATGCCCTGGGTCTTCGTCGGCGTTCCTTTCCGCCACGCGATCTGCGGGAACTGGATGAGCACACGCGGAAGATACTCGCGGGGGACTCCGGGACCGACATCGCCGATCTTTATACCAAACCGAGTATCGACATGGCCTACCTCCCGGTCGCTAACTACATCCAGGACATGATCGAGGTCACACGCAAATTGCCATCACTGGAACACATCGATATCCCCGTGCTGGTGCTGCTGTCCGCCGGTGCGACCGTAAGCGATCCGGAACGCAATCTCGCCGTGATCCGGCGCATCCCGGGAGTTGAGATCCAGAGTATCAACGCCAACCACTGGCTGATGACGGAACGCCCGGAAGAGGCGCGCAAGGCGATCGACGGGTGGTGCCTGAAACAGCGGAGTAAGGGCTAGGTCCCTTCCTCGGCCGGGTGTTGGGAATCATCAACCCGGGGCCAGGAAGTGAGCAACACCTGCACGAAACTCGCCAGCGGAATCGAGAAGAACACACCCCAGAATCCCCAAAGTCCGCCGAAGAAGAGCACCGCGACGATAATCGCGATGGGATGCAGGTTCACCACTTCGGAAAAAAGCAAGGGAACCAGAACCACCCCGTCCAGGGCCTGAACGATTGAATAGGCAAGGATTAGATAGAAAAACGGTGCCGTCCAGTCCCATTGAAAGTAGGCGATGATCACAACCGGGATGGTGACCACCACCGCACCGATGTACGGAATCAGCACCGACAGGCCGACGAGTACACCCAGGAGGATGGCGTAGTTCATCCCCATGACCACGAAGACTGCCGCCGTGGCCACACCCACGATCAGGACTTCCCAGAACTTGCCGCGCACATAGTTGCCTATCTGCCGATCCATCTCCACCCAGACCCCGTGCATGAGCCGACGGTCGTCCGGCAGATACTGTCGCAGCCAATCAAGAATCCGCGCCTTGTCCTTGAGAAAGAAAAGCACCAACAGGGGCATCAGGATAAGGTAAACGATGCTGGTAATGACCCCGGGAATCCGGGCTACCGAGAATGACAGGGCGCTCTGTCCGAATGCACCAATCTGTCTGCGAACAGCCGTCATGATATCAACCAGCTGTTCCTCGGAGATAAACGAATATTTCTGTGGCAGGGCGGCAAGGGCGTCCTGTCCGCGCGACAGCATGTTCGGCAGTTCGCCCACGAGATGGCTGATCTGAATTGACAGCAGCGGGATCAGGCCAAAGATGATGAACAACAGCGCGGCGAGAAAGACAAGGAACACCAGCCATACCGAGCGCGAACGCGATATGTGATAGCGCTCCAGAATATCGACCACGTCATCAAGCAGGTAGGCCACAACGATGGCTGCGAACACCGGCAGCAACATGGCTCCGGTCACGATGACCACGGCGAACCCGCCAATGATCAGCAGGGCAAGCAACAAGGCCTGGGGATCGGAAAAATGCCGACGGTAGAACTCTTGCAGCAGCTTGATCATCGTACTTGAACCGGGCTCCGTTCGGCTGCGGCATCGACCGGAACCGGGTTGAAGGATAGCGTGGCTCCGGGCCTCCTAGGCCAGCAATACGGCGAGGATACCCGTTATGAAGATTCCGTCAAACGTTCCCGCCCCGCCCACCGAAGCAAATGGGGTTCCGAGACGCCGGATGTCGCCCAGGCGAAGGATATCGGCTCCGATGAGCACGCCAAGGGTTCCCGAGATATAGGCCAGAGGCGCGCTTTCGCCGGCATTGATCAACAACGCCACCAGGGCCGCGGTCAGTGGTGCGATAAAGATCGGCATGCCGATCCCGAAGCCGCTGATCGGTCGGCTGGCGAAACGGCTTACCGCCGTGACCACGGCAATACCCGCGAGCGCCTCGAGTACGCCGACATCACTCACGACCAGGAGATAAATGGAAAAGACCAGCGGAATGATGGCCCCACCGACATTGACCGCAACCAGGGTCTTGCCTTCGTATGTGCGGCGTGGCGGGCGAAGCATGCCCCACGGTAGCTTGGGCACCGTTTCCGGGTGCGCTCCATGGGAATCAATCAGGAAAAGGGGCAAATTGATGGCGCTGCCGAACAGGGAAGCGAACAGCAGAAGGAACGCGGAATTCGACGACAGGCCCAACTTGTCGAACGCAATGGTAATTGCGCCAACCTGTACAACCACGAGCAAGCCGATCAGAACAACGACGAACAGGAATAGCTGCGACGGCGAATACGGAGAGCGCATGAAACGGGCTCCGAAACCGGAGCCCCGCGCAGGAGGCTCCGGCTACTGGGTCGTCAGGGCGATATGGAAAGGAACAGCTGACTGCCGCGCCGGTTGATCAGCAGAACGGCAGAACCGTGCTTGCCGAGCCTGCGCGCCTGTCGCTTGAATTCTTCGACGGACGTAACCCGCGCCTGGTTGATTTCCAGGATGACGTCGCCCGCGTGCAGGCCAGCTTCTTCGGCCGGTGTACCTACGTCCACCTGCGTCACGACCACACCCGCGGTCGTAGACGGTATCCCTAGCTGGTTGGCGATCTGCGGAGTCAGGCTGCGGATCTCCACGCCCGCCAGAGCGGTCCCCTCGCCACCACCGCCGGTGGATTCGTCCTGTGGACCCTTGGCCAGATTCTTCGGCTGCTCCACGATCCTGGCATTGAGCGTTCGCGTCTTGTGATTGCGAATGACCCTGATCTTCACCGTCTTCCCGACTTTCGTGGCAGCAACGACATTGCGAAGAGTCGTGGGGTTGTCGATATCCTTGCCATCAAACTTGACGATGACGTCCCCGCTCTTTACTCCCGCCTTCGCCGCCGGCGTACCGTCCATGACCTCGCTGACCAGGGCCCCCTCAGCCTTGGGCACGCCGAACTGTTTCGCAAGTTCCGGGGTAACTCCCTGAATGGATACACCCAGCCAACCACGAATGACCTTTCCATTCTTGATCAGGCTGTCCATGACGCTGCGCGCCATGTCGCTCGGCACAGCGAAGCCGATACCCATGTATCCGCCGGACCGGGAAAAAATTGCGGTGTTGATGCCGATGAGCTGGCCGCGTGCATTGACCAGGGCGCCACCGGAGTTACCCGGATTGATGGCGGCGTCAGTCTGGATGAAGTCCTCGTAGTCGGCGATTCCGACATTCGCGCGTCCCTTGGCACTGATGATGCCCATGGTCACGGTCTGATTGAGTCCGAACGGGTTGCCGATGGCCAGCACATAGCCGCCAACCTCGATCTTGTCCGAATCGCCCCACGGTACCGTGGGAAGATTGTCGGCCTTGATCTTCACTACGGCGATGTCGGTCTTGGGATCGGTACCAACGACCTTGCCTTTGAACTTGCGGCCGTCGCCCAGCAGAACCTTGATCTCATCGGCCTTCGCAACCACGTGATTGTTGGTGATGATGTAACCGTTCGAATCCACGATGACGCCGGAGCCCAACGCGCTTTCACGATGTTTTTGCTGTCCCTGGGGGAATTGATCGCCAAAGAAGTGGCGGAAGAACGGATCCTGCATCAGGGGAGATATCTGCGAGCCCCCGGTCACGACACGGGTGGTGGATATATTCACGACCGCGGGCATAACGCGCTTGACGACTGCCGGGAAGTTGGGCGCATGTCCGTCGGATACGGGTGACTGCATCGCCGCAGTGGCCTGCGTATCGCTGTTGGCCGGCGTGACAAGGTCGGCCCGAATGGTAAATGCAACTCCGATGAATACACCGAGCAGTACAAGTGCACTGGTCAGCATTCCGATTCTGAACGAACGGCGATCTATGGGCATGGATTTCCTCTGGTTAAAATTCCGTCCACAACTAGGCTACTTCAGACTGCTCCGATGCGGCTGGTCCTTGACGTTTACCACCACGACTTCCCCGGCGACGAACTTGCCACGAAGGATTTCCTGGGCCAGCGGGTTCTCAATCGATTGCTGGATCGCCCGCTTCAGGGGCCGGGCACCATACACCGGATCGAATCCCGCTTCTGCTAGTTTGTCCAGCGCAGCGTCGGAAAGTTCCAGATCCATGTCGCGTGCGCGCAGACGCTTGCGCAGGGATTGTACCTGAAGCGCCGCGATCTGCCGCACCTGATCCTTCTGCAAGGGGTGGAACACTACGATGTCGTCGATGCGGTTGACAAACTCGGGTCGGAAGTGTCCGGTGACTGCCTGCATTACGGCGGCCTTCATCTGGTCGTAGCCCGCTTCCCCGCCTCCGAGCTCCTGGATCGCCGAGGAGCCGAGGTTGGAAGTCATGACGATGACGGTGTTACGGAAATCCACGGTGCGACCCTGGCCATCGGTCAGGCGACCGTCGTCCAGAACCTGCAAAAGAACATTGAACACGTCAGGGTGGGCCTTCTCGACCTCGTCGAGCAACACAACCGAGTACGGTTTGCGGCGCACGGCCTCGGTCAAATAGCCGCCCTCCTCGTAGCCGACATAGCCGGGCGGCGCGCCGATGAGCCGGGCGACGGAGTGACGCTCCATGAATTCCGACATATCGATGCGCACCATGGCCTCTTCGCTGTCGAACAGGAATGCCGCCAGGGCCTTGGTCAGCTCGGTCTTGCCGACACCGGTGGGACCGAGAAACAGAAACGATCCATAGGGACGATTCGGTTCGGACAGTCCTGCCCGCGAACGACGTACCGCATTGGCGACGGCGCTGATCGCCTCGTCCTGTCCGACGACACGGGCATGCAACTCATCCTCCATGCGCAGGAGTTTCTCCCGCTCGCCTTCCATCATCTTGGATACCGGAATGCCGGTCCACCGGGAGACGACCTCGGCAATCTCGTTCTCGGTAACGGAGTTGCGCAACAGCGTAAGATCCTTGCCCTCGGCATCGCTGGCCGCGGATAGCTGCTTCTCCAGCTCCGGAATTCGCCCATACTGGAGTTCGGACATGCGCGCGAGGTCACCGGCGCGACGAGCCGTTTCCAGCTCCACCCGTGCGCGGTCGATCTCTTCCTTTATATGCTGGGTACCCTGGACCGCGGCCTTTTCGGATTTCCACACTTCCTCGAGATTGGCGTACTCCTGGCCCAGGCGATCGATTTCAGACTCCAGGTTGTCGAGGCGTTTCTTCGACGCCTCGTCCGATTCCTTCTTCAGGGCCTCACGCTCAATCTTCAGCTGGATAAGGCGGCGGTCAAGTTTGTCCATTTCCTCCGGCATGGAATCGATCTCCATGCGAATCCGCGACGCGGCCTCGTCGATGAGATCGATCGCCTTGTCCGGCAGCTGACGGTCAGTGATATAGCGATGGGAGAGCGTTGCGGCGGCCACAATGGCCGGATCCGTGATGTCGACACCGTGATGAACCTCGTATTTTTCCTTCAGCCCACGCAGGATGGCGATGGTGTCCTCGACACTTGGCTCGTCCACAAGCACTTTCTGGAAGCGGCGCTCCAAAGCGGCATCCTTCTCAATATACTTTCGATATTCGTCCAACGTTGTGGCGCCGATGCAGTGGAGCTCGCCGCGCGCCAGGGCCGGCTTGAGCATATTGCCTGCATCCATGGCCCCTTCCGCCTTGCCGGCTCCGACCATGGTATGGAGTTCGTCGATGAACAGAATGATGCGTCCTTCCTGACGGGCGAGATCGTTCAGGACCGCCTTCAGCCGCTCCTCGAATTCACCGCGAAACTTGGCGCCCGCGATGAGTGCGCCCATGTCCAGCGACAGAACGCGGCGGTTTCGAAGACCCTCCGGAACCTCGCCATTGACGATACGCTGTGCCAGACCTTCCACGATGGCGGTCTTGCCCACACCCGGCTCACCGATGAGCACGGGATTGTTCTTGGTGCGACGTTGCAAAACCTGAATCGCGCGACGGATCTCGTCGTCGCGACCAATCACCGGGTCGAGCTTTCCCTGCTCCGCCCGCTCGGTGAGATCGATGGTGTATTTCTCCAAGGCCTGGCGCGTGTCCTCGGCATTGGGATCCTGAACCGTCTGCCCCCCTCGCACCGTATCAATGGCCTTCTCGATGGCACCGCGGGACAGGCCTGCTTCCTTGAGCAAACGCCCCAGCTCGCCCTTGTCTTCCAACGCCGCCAGGATGAATAACTCGCTGGAGATGTACTGGTCGCCGCGCTTTTGTGCAAACTTGTCGCACAGATTGAGCAGCGAACCGAGATTATTGGAAACATGGATTTCCCCGCCGACCCCCTCGACGCCCGGCATGCGATCCAGGGCCTCGCCGACATGGGAACGCAGGCTGTTGACGTTGATGTCAGAGGCGGCGAGCAGATGGCGGGTGCTGCCCCCGTCCTGATCGAGCAGAGCCGCCATCACGTGTACCGGCTCGATGAACTGATGGTCGCGCCCGGCAGCGAGGCTTTGGGCATCGGCCAGTGCCTGCTGGAATTTCGCGGTCAGTCGGTCCATACGCATGGTTGTTCGCCCCTTTTTCCGGAAGATTTGTATTGCTACTGAGGTGGGGCGGATTCCCCGCGATTTCAAGCAAAATGCACCGCCACGGGCAGTGTCAGCCGCTTACCTCGGGGTAGGGATAGAGTTCCATCAGGGGCCTGCTGCGACCGGCGGTTTGTACGATGCGCGCATGGCGGCGGGTGAATTCCCGTGCATTGGTCAAACCACAGGAATGGGCGATCACGTCGAGGTCATTGTTGATGCCGATGGCATAGGTTGCGACTCGCTTGGCCTTGTCCATGGGTACCAGGCCCTTCTGCAGGCGCGGATTGTGGGTGGCGACCCCGGTCGGACAGGTGTCCTTGTGGCACTGAAGCGACTGGATGCAGCCCAGGGCGAACATGAAACCACGGGCGCTGACGGTGAAGTCCGCGCCCACGCAAAGGGCCCAGGCCGCCCGGTCCGAAGTGACCAGCTTGCCCGAAGCGATTACGCGAATCCGGTCTCGCAAACCGGCAGCGATGAGCACATCGACGGCGATGGGCAGCGCCTCGCTCAGGGGCAAACCTACGTGGTCCGCCAGGACCTGCGGCGCAGCACCCGATCCCCCATCACCCCCGTCCACGGTCATGAAGTCTGGTGCGCTGTCTTCGCCGCGACGGTGGACAGCCTCGCACAACGCGGTCGGGTAACTTCCATCGGCAATCACGGTCTTGAAACCCACCGGGCGTCCCGTCACGTCGCGTATGCGCGCGATCATGTCCAACAGGTGGTCCGGTGAATCGATCTCCACATGCCGATTGGGGCTGCGCGATGCATGGTGCGCCGGAATGCCCCGAATCTCGGCAATCTCCTCGGTCACCTTGGCCGCCGGCAGGATCCCGCCTTTTCCGGGCTTGGCCCCCTGCGCCAGCTTGATCTCGAAGGCGTTCACATACTGAGACACCTCGCGCAGACGCGCCTCGCTCAGGCGCCCGTTCTCGTCGCGCACCCCGTACTTTGCCGTGCCGATCTGGAAGATGCGGTCGCAGTCCCCTTCGAGATGATACCTGGTCAGCCCACCCTCACCCGTGTTCATCCACACGCCCGCGGCGGCAGCGCCACGCGACAGGGCCTCCACCGCCACCGAGGAAAGCGCGCCGAAACTCATTCCGGAAATGTTGACGATGCGCCTGGCGGTAAATGGCTTGTCGCAGCCGGGACCGATGACCATGGGTGGCGACGGCGTGCAGTCATCCTCCAGCTTGGGATAGGGCGAGTTGATGAATATTACGGATCCCGGCTCGCGCATGTCTGCCCCGGTCCCAAAGCCGATGATTCCACCCAGACCCTTGGCGGTGCGGTAGACCCAAGTCCGCGCCATGCGGTTGAAGGGCATCTCCTCGCGATCATTGGCGAACAGATACTGGCGCAGGTTCACGCCCAGACTTTCCATGAAATAGCGCAGGCGTCCAATGACCGGGAAATTGCGCCGAACCGCGTCCTCGGTCTGGGTTACGTCCCGAATGAACATCACAAACAGGATGGCAAGGATCGCCCCGGCCACCCAACCGAGAATCACGATTACCCAATGGATGGTCGTGATGAGAGAGCTGACTTCCATGATCTTCCTGCGTTTGTCTTTTTATATAGTTTCTGTAGACGGACAAATCGCTATTCGGTTCCCTTCAACTATTCGGTCAATCGCCCGCCGGCTCCCGTGCCGCCTCCCGGCCACGTCGTTCATTGACCGTTGTCAGCATCGCCGCGCCGATGACGAAATAGGCGGCGGTGACGAGAATCGCCAGGCGATGGTTTCCCCGGGACAGCACCGTGACTGCGCCGTAGGATACAGGTCCGACAATGGCCGCAAGCTTCACCGCCAGGCCCCACATACCGAAGAATTCGCCCGAGCGGTCCGGCGGCGAGAATTGCCCCACCAGCGCCCGGCTGGCCGACTGGCTGGAGCCCATCGCCAGGCCGATGAGATTGGCGCTGACCCAGAAACCGGTACGATCGCTGCTCAGGTAGGCCAGCACCAGCGCACTGGTCCACAACAGCAGGGTCAGAATGAGTGTACGAATCGAACCGATCCGGTCCTGAACCCGGCCAAACAGAAATGCGCCGACGGCCGAGGTGACATTCACCACCATGATCATGACCAACGATTCCTGGGTACTGAAGCCCATCACTTCGCGCGCATAGACGGCCGCCAGCACGATGACCGTATAGATTCCACAATGGAAAACCGTGACGGTAAGCAGAAACCGGAACAGGTCCCGGTACCGGCGCACGTGATGCCAGGTGGAGGCCACCCGATGAAAGCCGATGCCGATATAGCCATACCCCCGGGGCAGGGTTTGACCAACGGCGCGCTCGCGCAGCCAGATAAAGGTAGGCAAAGATGCCAGCGCAAAGGTGCCGGCAGTAATGAGCATGGTCACCGGGACATACTGTGCGGCCCCCTGGCCATGGCCCTCGGCCCAGTGCACATAGGCAACGCAAAGACCCAGGGCCAGCAGACCGCCGAAGTACCCGAGAGACCAGCCATAGCCGGAGATTCGACCCATGTCTTCCTGCGGCGCAATCTCCGGCAGGAAGGCGGCGATCAGATTCTCTCCCGCGGAAAACATGATCGTGGCCAGAATGACACAGATCATTCCGCTTGCCACGTCCCCCGGCCCAATCAGTGCAAGCAAGGCGGTAAAACTGACACAGCCAATCGTGGTCGCGGCCAGAAAACGTTTCTTGTGCGCGCCGAAATCCGCAATCGCTCCCACGACGGGGGCGCTCAACAGGACGATGCCGTTGGCAACACCCATGGCCAGCGTCCAGTACAGAGTCGCCAGGCCGTGGTTGCCGACACCGGCGGCCACTACCGAGACAAAGTAGGCATTGAAAATTGCCGTCAGGACGATGGTCGTGTAGCCGGAATTGGCGAAGTCATACATCGCCCAGGCGAAGATCTCGATGCGGGGCGCGAGTTGCGTCGCCCCGGCAATGCTGGCTCCCTGCGTGTCTTTGGACGTCACGAGAGGGGCTGCGAATGGAAAGACAACAAGTTGATGTGCCCGGTAGGCACCGGTTCAGCCGGAGACCGCCTCGCTGTTCTCGTGCGGCGCGGGCGACTCGCGCTCGGCGATTTTGAGGACCACATTCAGGATATCGGAGTTCTCGTTTTCGTTGATCCGATAATACACCTCTTTGCCGCGCTTCTCGCAAACGAGCAGTCCCGTGTTGCGCAGCACCTTGAGGTGGTGGGAAATGGCGGGACGACTGAGACGAAAGACAGCAGCAATGTCGGTTACGCAAATCTCCTCGTGGGGATCAAACAGAAGCAGGATCTTCTGACGGGTCGCGTCGCCGAGGGCCGAAAATACCGCGGTGTTGCGCTCCCATTGTGGCGACAGATGTTCGACGAAATTCTTGTTCATGGAAGCGAACGACGGACCAAAACAGCTCCGCTCCAGTACTACCGACAGCCCCCATCCTATCCGAGTCGACCTGAATGTCAATATATTTGAATTTTATACTTTACTTATTTTGCCCAGTTTCCCGGCGGATGTTTTGCTGGGTCCCAGCAGGACCAGCGAAAAATAGCGATTGTCCGGTTCGTAGTGCTCCCGTATTTCCAGTCCCGCGAGCCCCAGCAGTCGCTCCAGCGCGGTCACCGTGAATTTTCGGCTGATCTCCGTGCGAATGGTCTCGCCCTGTTCAAACTCCACCTCAAGGTCCAGCCCGTCGATGCGGACCGATTGTGCACGCCGCGACTCCAGATGCATCTCGATCTGGGACTCGGCCTCATTGAACCATGCGCGATGACAAAACGCCGCCGGGTCGAAACGCGCATCCAGCTCGCGATTGATGACCTGCAGAACATTCAGATTGAACTCGGCGGTCACTCCCTGCTTGTCGTTGTATGCCGCGTTCAAAACCTCGTGATTCTTTACTCGATCGACGCCGAGCAGGAGCAGATCCGACGGTCCCATGGCCCGCCGCACCTGCCGCAGAAAACTTTGCGCCTCCAGGTCCGTCAGGTTCCCCAGAGTTCCGCCAAGGAATACGAATAGACGCTTGCCCGCGACATAGGACAACACCTCCAGCCCGTGACCGTAATCGCCAACCAGGCCGTCGATGGTCAACCACGCGAAGTTGTCCAGAAGTCGCGCCCCCGCCTCCCGCACCACTTCTTCGCACACGTCCAGCGGCTGGTACCGCACGGGGTGTCCAAGTTCGGAACAGGCCTGCAGCAGATGTTCGGTCTTGCGCGAAGTCCCGCTGCCCAGTTCGATAATGGTATCCGGGCGGGCCGCCTCGACAATCGCGCGCGCCGATGTCTCGAGCAGTGCCGTTTCCGTTCTCGCGGGGTAGTACTCGGGCACTTCACAAATGAGGTCGTACAGGTATGAACCCCGCTCATCATAGAAGTACTTGGGCGGGATCCGCTTCGGGTTTGCACGCAAACCCGTTCTCACGTCTGTGGCGAGACTTGCGGCTGGAACATCGTCGCCGAATCTTGATACCCGAAATCGCTGGCTCACAGCGACTTCGCTCGCTCCTGTCTTCATCGAATTCTCCGTTCGGGTGCAATTCCCTGTTTGTTCTTGCGCAAGGATTAAAACGAATATTCGCTCGTACGGCAAAACAATACGAAAGAACATCCCCGGTATCCCTTGTCACAGTGCTGTAATTCAATTGTAGGACCGCGGCGCACACCCCAGGTTCTCCCGATTGTCGGTCGTTTTTTCGGATACCCGCCCTGCTTGTCTGCCTGGAATATTTGCGCGATAGTCGCAGCATGTGCCGCCTCGCCGCCTATCTCGGGCCCTCGGTGCCCCTCAACAGATTCCTGCTCGAACCGCCCCACAGCCTGGTGGAACAATCCTGGGCGCCGCGGGAAATGCGGGAGGCGAGATTGAACGCGGACGGATTCGGATTCGGCTGGTTTACCGGACCAGAAGATCCGCCGTCGGTCTACACCAACCCCATGCCCATCTGGACCGATCCAAACCTCGCAGGCCTTGGACGCGCCCTGGAATCTGGCTTGTGGCTGGCCTATGTCCGGAGCGCCACCCGTAGAACCGACGTATCCCATGCCAACACCCAGCCCTTTGCCGGTGCATCGCTGCTCTTCATGCACAACGGATACATTGATCTGTTCGGCGAAACGCTGCGTCACCATATCCGCCACGCACTTTGCACGGAATGCGAACGGACCATTCACGGAAACACGGACTCCGAATATCTGTTCGCACTGCTGCGCCAGCAACTGCTTGACGGTCGATCCCTGGAATCGGGAATGATGCAACTCTTCGATCTGCTAACGCAGTGGGCCGCTGATGTACGGCTGCTTCTCAATTTCATCATCACTGACGGCACGCGCATCGTTGCAACGCGACATGCCATTAACGGGGAATGTCCATCACTGTATTACAGTGATCGCGTCGCCGATCTCGAAGGTGCCTTGTGTGTTGCCTCTGAACCCCTCACGGATCGGGACCAATGGGAGTCCGTACCGGAACACAGCCTGGTGCTTCTGGATCGTGACAAGGGAATCGTCGTGCGAGCGCTATGACCGGCTCTGCATTGAAAGAACTGGAAGACAGCCAGTCTCGCCTTCTCGACCTCGTTTCCGGAATCCCTGCGACCGATCTTAGCCGCCAGTATCACCCGGATCTGAGTCCCCTGGTGTGGCATCTCGGCCACACGGCCTTCATGGAGGCATTCTGGATCCGCAAGACCGTGATGGGAGACAGGCGAATCACTGAACCGCTGGAATCGCTTTATCGGCCGGAACTGAGTCCGAAGACCCGACGCGGGGTCCGGGCCGGTGATCCGGAACAGGTGCTGTGCTTCGCATCCCGGTTATACAGGGAGCATCTGGATCTTCTCGCCGAGCTGCAGGCGCAAAGGAGTGCTCATGCGCTGCTGCAGAATGACTACCTGGTGCAGTTTCTGGCGCAGCACAACCAGCAACATGCAGAAACCGTATCCCAGGTACTTCAGCAGCGTGCAAAGGAGCAAAATGACCCGCAAGGGTTTCCCATGCCCTCACCCGATCGCGAACCGACAAGGGTACATGAGCTTTCTGCACAGGAGATCTGGCTGGGCAGTGACGATTCCGCGTTGGCGTACGACAACGAACGACCGCGACATCGACAAAAGGTCGATGCATTCGCCATCGCGGCAGCACCCGTCAGTAATGCACAGTATCTCGCCTTTATCCTTGACGGAGGCTACGCCGACCGCCGGTTCTGGAGTGTGGAAGGCTGGAACTGGCGCACCGAGTCGGCACGCACGCTTCCGGATTCCTGGTGCCGCACCGGACCTGAAGACATCTGTTGCATGGCGCCCTCCGGGCCGGAGCCCGTACAGGGCACGGATTCGGTGACTGGCCTGGCGTTCTACGAGGCCGAAGCCTATGCGCGATACGCCGATGCCCGCCTGCCGTGCGAGGTGGAATGGGAAACCGCCGCCCAGCGGATTCCCGATTTCCTCGCCAGCAGCGGTCGGGCATGGGAATGGTGCGCGAATGCCTTCTATCCCTACCCCGGCTTCCAGCCCTTCCCCTACGACGGCTATTCCCAGCCGTGGTTCGACGGGAAACATCGCTCCCTGCGCGGCGCAAGCCGGTTCACCGGCGCGAAACTGCGGCGCGCGACTTTCCGTAATTTTTACCTGCCCGACAAGCGTCATGTTTTCGCGGGCGCGCGTCTCGCCTACGATCGCTAGCGAAGCGCTCTTGCCTGCGTTAGGATTCGGCCGCCCGGGAGCTGAATTCGGCCAGACGCGTTACCGGGATTCGACGCGACGTCACCGCCCCGACAACACGTACAATAAATGAGAACTCAAATGCGCCCCTGGCTATCCCTTCACGCCGCGATCAAGGCGGCAATCGTCGTCCTTCTGCTGTCACCCATTCTTGCCATGGCCTCCGATGTGGTCATGGGTGGCGGCTCACGCCTGGACCTGACCGCAAGCCCCTTCGGCATTTTCTCCCTGATTGCCTTTGTCGTGTCCTATGGTTTCGTTATCAACGAGGAGTTCCTGGATCTTCGAAAATCGAAAACCGTCATCGTCGCGGCAGGCTTCATCTGGTTGCTGGTATCCATTGCCTACACCCTGGAAGGTCGCAGTGCGGAGGCGGCTGAAGCCCTGCGCCATAACCTCCTGGAATACGCCGAGCTGCTGCTGTTCCTGCTTGCAGCCATGACCTATATCAACACCATGGAAGAGCGGCGCGTCTTCCGCGCCCTGCGCGCGTGGCTGGTGTCCAGCGGATTCTCTTTGCGAACCATCTTCTGGCTGACCGGATTGATGGCATTCCTGATTTCACCAGTGGCCGACAACCTCACTACGGCCCTGCTTATGGGAGCCGTTGCCCTGGCCGTGGGCGGTAACAACAAACGTTTCGTAACCCTTTCCTGTATCAATATTGTTGTGGGTGCCAACGCCGGCGGTGCGTTCAGCCCCTTCGGCGATATCACGACCCTGATGGTCTGGCAGAAAGGCGTGGTGCATTTCTGGCAGTTCTTTGACCTGTTCATCCCCTCCTTCGTGAACTGGTTCGTCCCGGCACTGATCATGTCCTTCGCCGTGCAATCGGGAAAACCCGAGGCGGTAGCGGAAGAAATCCGGATCAAACGCGGCGGCATGACGATCGTCGGCCTATTCCTGTTCACGATTGCGATGACCGTCACCATGCACAACTACCTGGACATGCCTCCCTTTATCGGAATGATGACGGGTCTGGGTCTCTTGAAGGTCTACGGCTATTTCATTCGTCGTGACGAACTTCGCACCATGTCGTTCGCCATGGGGCCCGAGTTCGATGCGCTGCAGGAACGCTTCCCGGTCAAGCCGGCGGTGAAGCCGTTCGACATATTCATCAGCATGAAACGGGCCGAATGGGATACGCTGATGTTCTTCTACGGGGTTGTACTCTCCGTCGGCGGTCTGGGTCTGATCGGCTATCTCGCGCACCTGTCCCACTTCATGTATGTCGGTCTCGGCGCCACCGAGGCCAATATCCTCGTCGGCATTCTCTCGTCCATCGTTGACAATATTCCGGTGATGTTCGCCGTCCTGACCATGCACCCGGACATGTCGGTAGGCCAGTGGCTGCTTGTGACGCTTACCGCCGGGGTGGGCGGTTCCCTGCTCTCCATCGGGTCTGCCGCGGGCGTTGCGCTGATGGGCCAAGCCCGTGGCGTATACACCTTCTTCGCCCATCTGCGCTGGAGCTGGGCCGTGGCGCTGGGCTACGCGGGCAGTATCTGGATACACTTCATGATCAATACTACGGTCCTGCACACGGTACCCTAGACAGAGACCGTCGCGACGCATCGAATCACAACCGGGAGGAAGCATGAACGATGCGATACATTCCCTGACCGCCCTCCTTGGGCAGGTTGACGATTTCCTGTGGGGCAACTACGTCACTCTCGGTGCCCTTTTGGGAACCGGTCTGTATCTCACCTGGCGCATGCGCGGCATACAGCTGCGTGGTTTCCGCCACTCGATTCACCTGATCCAGGGGCGCTACAGCCGCCCCGAGGACGTGGGCGAGGTTTCCCATTTTCAGGCCCTGGCCACTGCCCTGTCGGCAACCGTTGGCACCGGCAACATCGCCGGTGTTGCCACGGCGATCACCCTGGGCGGACCGGGAGCCCTGTTCTGGATGTGGGTGACCGCGGCTCTGGGCATGGCAACCAAGTTCACGGAATGCACCCTTTCCCTGAAGTTCCGCGAAGTGGATCCGGACGGCCACGTCGCCGGTGGGCCCATGTACACCCTGCTGCATGGCCTGAAAATGCGGCGCACCGCGATCGCGTTTGCGAGCTTCGCACTGATCGCCTCATTTGGCATCGGCAATATGGTGCAGGCCAATTCCGTAGTCGACGGCCTGGGTTATGTCTTCGCACCACTACTGAAGACCGATGCCGGGACCCTGCAGCAGGCCCGGGAGGCGTTCAATGCCCAGTATGGCTGGCTCGTGGGCTCGGGCATGGCCGTACTCGTGGGCCTGGTCATCATTGGTGGCGTGAAGCGAATCGCCCGCGTCGCCAGCGCACTGGTTCCATTCATGGCCATTCTCTATATCGCAAGCGCGCTGATCGTGCTTGGGAACCATGTGAGCGAGATTCCGGCGGCCGTTGCCACGATCTTCAACTACGCGCTCAACCCCTGGTCCGTGGGCGGCGCGGTGGTTGGCGAGGCAATGCGCTGGGGCGTGGCGCGCGGTCTGTTTTCGAACGAGGCAGGCCTCGGTTCCTCACCCATGGCCCACGCGGCCGCACGAACGAACGAACCCGTGCGCGAGGGTCTGGTGGCAATGATGGAACCCTTCATCGACACCCTGTTGATCTGCTCCATGACCGGGCTTGTGATCGTTGTCAGCGGCGCCTGGGGCGCCGGCCGACCCGCAGGGCTTGAGGGCGCGGCGCTGACCGCATACGCCTTTGGGAAAACGCTGGACCATACCGGATCCATCGTCGTCGGCATCGGCCTGATGCTGTTTGCCTTTTCGACCATGATCTCCTGGTCCTACTATGGGGATCGCTCGGCCCATTTCCTGTTCGGCGAGAAAGCGGTGTTACGCTACCGAATCGTCTATATGATCCTGGTCGCAGTGGGTGCCGCCGTTCCACTGAAGCTGGTCTGGAATATCGCCGACATCACCAATATCCTCATGGCACTCCCCAATCTTCTCAGCCTGATTCTTCTTGCGGGTCTGGTAAAACGGCTGCATGACCAGTACTTCAGCGCCCATCGCGCGTCATCCAGCGCCTGAACGCGGATACATGGGATTACTAGCCCTGGTGTAAGCTTCAGGGTTTCATGTTTCAGGCAACATCGGCGCGCGCAGGAAGGACACAATTCATGGGACAGAAACCGGCACCTCTCCAAACCGTCACCGACGATGTGCGCCGCGCACTGGAGGAGGACGTGGGTTCGGGAGATCTGACCGCCGAACTGATTCCCGCCTCCGAAAATGCGGTGGCCCACGTGGTCACGCGCGAGGACATGGTGGTTTGCGGCCGCGCCTGGTTCGATGAATGCTTTCACCAACTGGACTCCGGGCTCCGCATTGAGTGGAAGGTCGACGATGGAGACCTGCTTGCCGCGGGCACCGTGCTATGCACGCTCGAGGGAAATGCGCGGGCGCTGCTAACCGGCGAGCGCGCCGCACTGAACTTTCTGCAACTGCTTTCCGGAACCGCCACCATCTCCCACCGCTACAGTTCTGCCGTAGCCGGAACCGGTGCCGCGGTTCTGGATACGCGCAAGACACTGCCCGGACTGCGTCAGGCGCAGAAGTATGCCGTTCGTAGCGGTGGCGCCCGGAATCATCGCATCGGTTTGTTCGACGCCATCCTCATCAAGGACAATCACATCCGTGCCGCCGGGTCAGTGACCGCGGCACTGGAACAGGCGCAAGGCATTGGCCCCAAAGGAACACTGATCGAGATCGAAGTGGAAAACCTGGAACAGCTCCAGGAGGCTCTGGATGCCGGGGCACGTCGTGTGTTGCTGGACAACTTCAGCGTGGCCGAGTTGCGGCAGGCGGTAAAGCAGAACGGCGGGCGTGCGGAACTGGAGGCATCTGGTGGCGTCTCCCTCGACAACGTCCGCCAAATCGCCGAGACCGGTGTGGACTACATTTCCGTCGGCGAACTGACCAAGCACGTGCACGCGATCGATCTGTCCATGCGCTTTGACTAGGCGCATGGCCGTTGCTCCTGCTGTGTTAAAATAATGGCACCATGAGAACCGTATACAAAGCCGGGTTTCCCGTCTTCGGGCTTGTCTTGTTCCTGCTCGCAGGGACATTCGATTCCATCGGCCTGGCCGCCGAACCCGCACCACTTCCAACCGTAGACGAGTCGGCAGGCCCCGAACGGCCCGCGCCGCAACACGGACACCATTTCATGTTCCGGGTTACCCTGCACAGCGCGAAGGAAATCGATTCCATGCTTACGCGCGCGGAAACCCTTTCACACAGGATCGATATCGACAAGAGCCAGAGCGGCATCGCTCTGGTTCTGCATGGACCAGAGATCGAGATCTTCAACAAGAAGAACTACGGCAAGTATCGTCACATTGTCGACAAGGCCAAACGCCTAAACGCGGAGCACATCATTGCCATCAAGCTTTGTCGGACCAAGATGAGAGAGTTGCACATGCGTGACCAGGACGTGCCATCCTGGATCGACATCGTGCCCTATGGTCCCGATGAGGAAAAACGTCTTGAGGGTCTGGGCTACACCTACTTGTAGGTCTTGCGGCGGAACAGTTCTCGCGAACTCATGACGCGATCCAGAAACAGCTTTCCGTCCAGATGATCGATTTCATGCTGTATCGCGCGTGCCTCGAATCCCTCGCACGACAGCTCGATCTGCGAACCATCGGGTCCACGAGCCTGCAGCCGAATGCTCTGCGCCCGGGCCACATTCCCGGTGTAGTCCGGTACCGACAGGCACCCTTCCCGTCCGATGACTTCACCGGAACGCTCCACGATTTCCGGATTGATGAGTACCATACGTCCGTGATTCGAACTCTTCAGCTTCGGCCGCGCCTGCAGCATGGATGAGACATCGACGAGCACGATGCGCTGAAAGTATGCAACCTGGGGCGCGGCAATTCCCACGCTCGGCGGACCCGCGTCCATGGTCTCTTCGAGGTCTCCAAGGAAGTCAGCGAGCGTCGCATCAAAGGTATCCACAGGTTTGGATACCTGTAACAGGCGCTCATCCGGGTACACCAGAACCTGTAATACAGCCACGGTACTCAGCCAAGCAAGGTGTCGGTGGATTCCATGCCGAGCGTGATTCCGCTGGCGCGGAGGCTCGCAACCGCCGGCTCCAGGGTTTCCGCACCGCCTTCCACAAAGCCGTCCAGAATCATGATGTAGACGGGCTCCGTATCCGTCCCGCCCACATCCGAGTCGAGATCAAGAATGTGAAATCCCGCTTCCGCGAGCGCCCCGGTTACATCCGCCACGATGCCCGTACGATCCGCGCTGTAGACGCGAACCTGGACATTGGGTTCGGGGTGGGAATGGGGTACCGATTCGATGCGGTCGATATGCAGGTGGAGATCCAGGGATTCGGCTACGGGCTCCACGACTGCCTTCAGGCCGGTCTCGCCAGATTCTCCCTGCACCATCATCATGATGGTGAAGTTGCCACTGAGCCGGGCCATGGAGGCCTCACCCAGATTCCAGTCCGCATCCGCCAGGGCGCGGCTCAGCCGCGCGACGATCCCCGGCCGGTCCTTTCCGACCACCGCAAGCATGTACCAATCTGCCATGGATTCCGCTCCTTACCTTGTTGGGTCCCCTGTGTATCCGGGACCGGACCCGTTATGATTCCGCCATGTTCGTCATTGCAATCGTCTGGCTCTACTTTTCCCTACTGCTGGCCATCGGCCTGTGGCCCAATGTATTGGCGATGGTCGGCACATTCGTGGTCCTCGGTATTCTCCCTGCGGCCTTTCTGCTCCACAACCTTCGTGGCTCGGCCAACAACCGTATTCGCGAGCAACAGAGGGCGCGCCGGGACGCGGAACTAGTGCAGCAGCCGGTGAGTAACCGCCGACGAGAATCAGCAATAGCTGTTGAACTGAAACCCGGAATTCGGTCCGGTGATGCAGGCCGGGAATCAGGTCGGCGACAGCGATATAGATGAAACTGGAAGCCGCAATCGCCAGCACGTACGGGATCAGGCTCGTGGTGACCGCAAGGAAGTAATAGGCCGCCAGGGCGCCGATCAGGGTCGTCACCGACGACAAACCATTAAACAGGAATGCCCGGGCGCGCGAGTATCCACCGTTCAACAGCAACGCAAAGTCGCCGACTTCCTGGGGAATCTCATGGGCCGTCACCGCAAGAGCCGTGACGATACCAAGATGGATGTCTGTCATGAATGCGGCAGCGATCAGCACCCCATCCATGGTGTTATGAACAGCGTCACCGATCAAAATCAGATTCGCGGCGGCGACATTGCGCGCGTGACCGATGTCCGGAACATGGGCCTCACAATCATCGGCGTGGCAGTGCCGCCACAAAACCAGTTTTTCCAGAACGAAGAAAACCAGAATCCCGCCCAGCAGTGTCGCGCCAAACCTGTGGGCATTCTGGGTCCCGATGGTCTCGATTGCGTGCGGGATCAGGCCCAGGAACGCCGCCCCCAACAAGGCCCCGATGGCGATACTCACCAATGCGGGCAAGGTGCGTTCGCGCACGGTCTCGGAAACCACCAGACATGCGGACGCCGCCACTACGCTCAGAAGACCTCCGAGCAGGGAGAAGGCGAGAATCCACAACAGTAGCGTATTCATTGGTGCATCCGCAGTTTCAGGGCTGCGGCATCATACCTCAATTCGAGCCCGTCTCATCGATCCAGATCAGTGATGCCATGCGCCCGGTCTCCCCATCGCGCCGGAACGAATAGAACCGCTCCTGCTCGGTAAACGTGCAATGACCGCCACCGTAGACCGCCTGCACCCCGGCACGTGCCAGCCTTCGCCGGGCAAGTACATAGAGATCGGCATACCAGCGGTCCCCTTCCCCCTCCACGAAGGCCCCGGACGCACCCTCGTCGGCTTGCAGGAACCGGTTTCGCACCTCGGGACCGACTTCGAATGCGGCCGGTCCGATGGCAGGTCCCAGCCAGACCAGCAGCGAATCGGGCCCGGCCGCGAAACAGGCGACCGCCGCTTCCACAACTCCCGCAACCAGGCCACGCCAGCCCGCATGAACGGCGGCAACTGCGCCGCCTTCGCGGTCGCACAGCAGCACGGGAAGACAATCCGCGGTCAGAACCGCACACACCACGCCTGGACGATCCGCGTACGAAGCGTCAGCCTCCCCCGGACCGTCGACAGCCTGGCGCACGTTCCGCCCGTGAACCTGGCGCAACCACACCGGCTCGCCAGGCAAGGAAAGGGTTTCGCGCAAGCGCGCGCGATTGCTCGCTACGTGTTCGGGATCGTCGCCGACGTGATCGGCAAGGTTAAAGCGATCCCACGGCGGAAGACTCACACCCCCGACCCGGGTAGTCGTGTACGCGTGCACGTTCGCCGGCGCGGGCCAGTCTGGCAGAATGTATTCCGGTTGAGTCATGCTCTTCATTCCGCCGCTCCTCCGTCCGCATTCGGGTGTGCGCGCGCGTCTTCCTCCAGGGCTTCAATCAATTGGCGCATATCATCGGGCGGGCCCGCTTCCCATTCCATCTCCTGTCCGGTACGCGGATGAATCAGGCCAAGGCGCGTTGCATGCAGGGCCTGTCGATGAAAGCCCCTGAGGGTCTGCGCGAAATCGAGGCTGCTGTCCGGCGGAATTCGAAGGCGCCCGCCATAGACGGGGTCACCGAAGACCGCAAACCCCACGTAGGCCATATGCACGCGGATCTGGTGGGTGCGCCCGGTCTCAAGCCGCACTCGTACCAGGGTATGCTGGCGGAATCGCCGTTCAATACGATAATGAGTAATCGCCGGCTTGCCACCCGGGACTACGGCCATGCGGGTTCGGTCCCTCGGGTTCCTGCCAATGGGTTCCTCCACGGTCCCGCCGGAAATCAGGCGGCCGGTCACGACCGCCAGGTACTCGCGCTTCAGACTGCGTTGCGACAACTGCTCGATCAGGTCGAGCCGCGCGGCCTCATTGCGCGCGACCACCATCAGGCCGGATGTCTCCTTGTCCAGCCGATGCACAATCCCCGCGCGGGGCAAGACAGCGAGCTCGGGCGAATGATGCAACAGCGCATTCAACAGGGTTTGATCCGGGTTGCCCGCCCCGGGGTGAACAACAATGTCCGGAGGCTTGTTGAGTACCAGGAGGTCCTGGTCTTCAAAACAGATTTCGAGTGGTATCTCCTGGGCCTGCCACTCACCCGACTCCGCCGGTGGTACGTCCACCACCACGGTCTCTCCCCCAAGCACGGGATCCCGCGGGCGCGGTGTAGCCTCGTTCACCCGCACCCGGCCCTCGCGGATCCATTGCTGGATTCGGGCACGGGAGACGTGCGGGAGCACCTGCGCCAGGCACTGGTCCAGCCGCATGACCTCCGGTTGGTCACAAAAACAGAAATCAATACGCTCCGACGGGGTTCCGCTCATGTTTCCGGATCCGGCTTCACTGCACCGCGAAATCAGGGTAAGCTTTGCGCCGAATTTTCACCACGTCGACCCCGCGAACGGCATGCGCCCTGCTCTGTTTCTTTTCGTTACCATTGTCGTGGCAACCACCCTGGGTGGCTGTGCCTCCGTGACCAAACCAAAGGACGAAACCGCCAAGTGGTCGGCCGAAAAGCTGTACCAGGAAGCTACAAACTCTCTGCATCAAAACGATTTCGAAATCGCAGCCGGCTATCTCGAAAAGCTGGAGGCGCGCTATCCATTTGGCAAATATGCGGCGCAAGCACAGCTGGAGTCTGCCTACGCCTACTATCGAGCCGGCGAACCGACCCTGGCCATTGCTGCCGCCGAGCGGTTTATTCGACTGCACCCGACCCACCCGTTCGTGGATTACGCCTACTATCTCAAGGGATTGGTGAGTTTCAATATCAAGCACGGCAGCCTGGACTCGTTGATCGGTGAAAAAGACTACTCCGACCGGGATCCGCAATCCATGCGCGATGCCCCCGATGCAAGCCTGCGCATTACGTACCTGCACAACCTGATGGCCAAATCAGAGATCAATGTGGCGCGCCACTACTATGCACGCAAGGCGTACGTGGCGACGGTGAATCGCTGCAAGTACGTGCTCGATCACTACCAGGCCACCCCGGCCGCCGAAGATGCGCTCGGACTGCAGTCCATGGCCTATCTTCAAATGGGGATGCCAAAGCTGGCAGAGGACTCTGCCCGGGTCCTGAAACTCAACTTTCCGAAAAGCAAGTACCTGAAGCAGGTTCAGGCAATGCTCCCGGCGTCAAAGAAACCGCACAGCGACGCCAAGGGCTGATTTCCGGCCTAGATCGCGTCCGGGCCTTTCTCGCCGGTACGGATGCGAATCACATCTTCGACATTGGTGACGAAGATCTTGCCATCGCCGATCTTTCCCGTCCGCGCCGCGTTCATGATGGCGTCGATACAGGCATCGACGATCTTGTCGTCCACAACCAGTTCGATCTTGACCTTGGGGAGAAAATCCACGACATACTCCGCCCCGCGGTAGAGCTCGGTGTGGCCCTTCTGCCGCCCGAAGCCCTTCACCTCGGTAGTCGTCAGGCCCGTGATGCCGGCTTCGGACAGTGCTTCACGCACGTCGTCCAGCTTGAATGGTTTGATGATGGCCTCGATCTTTTTCATTTTATGCCCTCGATTCCTGTCCTGTTGTCCGGGGGAGCCGATGCTCTCCGGCTTTCTCCCGTTTCTTATACCTTAACATAACTCTACCTGCTTTCCTCCCTGCCCATCCCTGAGGTAATGGGATAGCGGCGGTCCCGACCAAACGCCCGCGGCGTCACGCGCACCCCCGGCGCCGCCTGGCGACGCTTGTACTCATTGCGATCAACCATGCGCACCACCCGCCGCACGATCGCCTCGTCGAAACCAGCGGCAACGATGTCCTCGACCGAAGCGTCATGCTCGACGTAGCGCTCCAGGATCGGGTCCAGGATCTCGTACGGGGGAAGGCTGTCCGTGTCCTCCTGGTCAGGGGCCAGTTCCGCCGACGGGGCCCGGGTCAGCACCCGGGTCGGGATCACTTCACCGATCGCGTTTCGGTATCGCGCCAGGCGATAGACCAGGGTCTTGGGGACATCCTTGATCGCACCGAAGCCACCGACCATGTCCCCGTACAGGGTCGCGTAGCCGACGGCCATCTCGCTCTTGTTGCCCGTGGTCAGCACCATGGCCCCGGATTTGTTGGAGATCGCCATCAGCAAGGTGCCCCGGATACGCGCCTGCAGATTCTCTTCGGTAACATCCACCGGCAATCCCCGGAACCTGTCCTCCAGCGCGCCCAAAAAGGCCTCGAACACAGGCGCGATGGGAATCACCGTGTAGTGAACGCCGAGTTTTCCCGCCTCGACTTTGGCATCCTCGACACTGATATCGCGCGTATAGGCGGACGGCATCATCACCGCCTCCACCCGCTCCGGCCCCAGGGCGTCGACGGCGATCGCCAGCGTCAAGGCCGAATCGATGCCACCGGACAGGCCCAGCACCACACCCGGAAAGCCGTTCTTGTCCACGTAGTCCCGGACTCCCAGGACGATGGCGCGATACACGCTTTCATCATCCGCCAGTTCGGGAGCACGCTCCGCGGCTACTGGCACGCCGTCGTGCAAGTCCACGGCAACGAGGCCCGCTTCGAATGCCGGCGCCCGCTGGGTCACGACCCCTTCACCGTTGACCACAAACGAGTCGCCGTCAAACACAAGCTCGTCCTGCCCGCCGACCAGGTTCACATAGATCACGGGCACACCGGTCTCGCGCGAGCGGTGGATCACAGCCTCTTCCCGCTGCCGCCATTTGGTCATGTGGTACGGCGATGCGTTCAGGTTCAACAGCAAACGGGCACCCTGTTTGACCGCTTCTGCGGCCGGGCCGGGCTCCCAGATGTCTTCACAAATGGTGAGCCCGGTCGGGATTCCTTTCAGGTCGAACACAATCGATTCGGTGCCGGGAGTGAAGTAGCGCTTTTCATCGAAGACCGCGTAGTTGGGCAGGCACTGTTTGTAGTACGTGGCGATGACGGAACCGTTGCGGATGACCGATGCCGCGTTGTAGTGCCGCCCGCCGTCCAGCGTCGGGTAGCCAACGACGATGTCGATCCCGAGTTTTGCCTCGCGAATCCGCTCCAGGGCCCGGACGACCCGTTCGTACAGCTCCGGACGCAACAGCAGATCCTCCGGCGGATAGCCGGTAAGCGCCAACTCGGGGAAGACGACTGCGTCGGCCCGGAACTCGTCCTGCGCCCGCCGCGCGGCATCCAGGATCAGCGATGTATTGCCATGCACATCGCCCACCAGCAGATTGATCTGCGCCATGACTACGCGCAGCTGTTGCGGCATTTAGGCCAGGACCTCGCGCAGTCGTTCGCCCATCTCCGCAGGCGAACGGACCGTGTGCACGCCCGCCGCCTCCAGGGCGCGATACTTTTCTTCCGCCGTTCCGGTGCCGCCGGCGATCACGGCGCCCGCATGTCCCATGCGCTTTCCGGGCGGCGCGGTCACACCGGCAATATAGGCCACCACCGGCTTGCTTACGTGCTCCTGGATATAGGCCGCGGCGGCTTCTTCCGCTTCGCCGCCAATCTCACCGACCATGATAATACCTTCGGTCTGCGGGTCTTCTTCGAAGGCACGCAGGCAATCGATGAAGCCCATACCATGAATGGGATCACCGCCGATACCGACACAGGTGCTCTGCCCCAGACCGGACTGACTGGTTTGATGAACTGCCTCGTAGGTCAGCGTGCCGGAACGGGAAACGATACCGATGCGACCCGGCTGGTGGATCGCGCCAGGCATGATGCCGATCTTGCACGCGCCCGGTGTGATCACTCCCGGGCAATTGGGTCCGATGAGCCTGGCGTCATATCGGTTGAGGGCCTCTTTCACCTTGAGCATGTCGAGCACCGGAATCCCTTCGGTGATGCACACGATCACGCGAATTCCCGCATCGGCTGCCTCAAGGATGGAATCGGCAGCAAAGGCCGCCGGCACATAGATCATGCTGGCGTCGGCGCCGGTTTCCGCCACCGCATCGCGAACCGTATCGAACACGGGCCGGTCCAGGTGGGTCTGTCCGCCCTTACCCGGGGTTACGCCGCCGACAAGATTGGTTCCATAGGCGAGCGCCTGCTCGGAATGAAAGCTGCCCTGCTTGCCGGTGAAACCCTGGCAAATCACCTTCGTATTCTTGTCCACCAGAATACTCATGCGTCCGCCTCCACGGCCGCGCCACTGCTCGCCGCAACCACCTTGGCCGCGGCATCGGCAAGCGTGGCGGCGGTGATGATGTCCAAACCGCTGCTCTCCAGCAATTCGCGTCCACGATCGGCGTTCGTGCCTTCCAGGCGCACCACCACCGGCAAGGCCAGGCCTACCTCACGCACCGCGGCGATGATCCCGTCGGCAATGAGGTCGCAGCGCACGATACCGCCAAAGATATTGACCAGGATGGCGCGTACCTTTTCGTCGGAAAGAATAATCTTCAGCGCTTCCGCGACCTTGTCCGAGGTGGTGCCGCCGCCGACATCGAGAAAGTTCGCCGGACGGCCGCCGTGCAACTGGATCAGATCCATGGTCGCCATGGCCAGGCCAGCACCGTTCACCATGCAACCGATCTCGCCGTCCAGCGCGACATAGTTCAGACCGAACTGATGCGCCTTGTGTTCTTTCGGGTCTTCCTGCGTCGGGTCGCGCCACTCCTCAATCTGCTTCTGGCGGAAGAGCGCGTTGTCATCGACATTGATTTTGGCATCCAGCGCCAGCAGTTCACCTGCGGTCGTGCGGGCGAGCGGGTTGATTTCCACCAGGCTCAGGTCCCGTTCGAGGAACAGGCGGTACATGGCCAACATGATCCGCGTCAGGGCGCCGACTTGCTTGTCGCGCAGACCCAGGGCAAAGGCTAGCTCGCGGCACTGATAGGCCTGCAGACCCGTGACGGGATTAACCACGGCACGCAGGATCTTCTCCGGTGCAGTGGCCGCCACCTGCTCGATGTCCATTCCGCCCTCGGCCGAGGCGACGAACACCACCCGTGCGCGGCTGCGATCCACCAGACAGGCGACATAGTATTCATGATCAACCGCGACCGGGGCCTCCACCAGGATGCGCTCCACCGGTTGCCCCTCGGAACCGGTCTGGGCCGTCACCAGCCTCGTCCCCAGAAGCTGGTCCGCCGCCTTCTCCAGCTCAGCCCGTCCCTGAACCGGACGCACGCCGCCCGCCTTGCCGCGACCGCCGGCGTGCACCTGCGCCTTCACGATCCAGTCGTTGCCACCCAGCTCCTCGGCCACGGCCAGGGCCTCGCGCACGGAAAAGGCCGCCTTCCCCGCCGGCACCGGAATCCCGGCAGTAGCCAGCAGGGACTTGGACTGGTACTCATGTAAATTCATCGAAAAGAAACCTTTGTGCTTGTTTTCGCGAAACGGACGCTATTTTCGTGCAAAACACGTCCGTCGTCGACCGCCCCATCCCGGGCGCAATTCCGCGAACAGTTTGCGGGAACGTGCTGACGGGAATCCGTTATCATAAACCCGTCTGGTCGCGTATTACCCATCGACGAGAAGGTTCACCATGCAGCTGACTGTCACCTCCAGCCTGGATTCCGTCGATTCCGCACAGTGGAATGCCTGCACCGGGGGCAATTCTTTCCTGCGCCATGAATTCCTGTCCGCCCTGGAACACAGCGGATGTGTCGGAGCCGGCAGTGGCTGGGAGCCACGCCACCTGGTGCTGCTGTCCGACGACAACGGCGACCGCAGACTGCTGGGCGCGGTGCCCATGTATCTAAAGACACATTCCTACGGCGAATACGTATTTGACTGGGCCTGGGCCGACGCCTATGAGCGCTCGGGACTTCACTACTACCCGAAACTGGTCGTGGCCGTGCCTTTCACACCAGCGACGGGGCCCAGGATTCTGGTTGCCCCGGACCAGGACCATGCGCGGATCGGATCGGCCCTGGTGGACGGCGCATTGACCGTCGCGCAGGAAACCGGCGCTTCCTCATTGCACTGGCTGTTCACGAACGAAAGGGATACGGGCCTGTTGGAAGGCAAGGGCCTGTTGCGGCGCACCGGCATGCAGTTTCACTGGCACAATCGTGACTACCGGGACTTCGACGATTTCCTTTCCGGTTTCTCCGCCGCCAAACGCAAGAAGGTGAAACGCGAACGGCGCTATGTACGCGAGGCCGGCATCGTGCTGGAACGGATCTCCGGGAACGAGGCCACCGATGCGCATTGGGAGCGATTCCATCGTTTCTACCTGAACACAATACGCTCCCGTGGCGCCATGCCCTATCTCAATCTGGAGTTCTTTCGCGAACTTGGCCGCACCATGCCGGATCAGGTGCTGTTGATTCTTGCCCGCTACGAGGATCGGCATGTGGCGGGTGCCTTGTTCCTGCGTGGAAGCGATACCCTGTACGGGCGCTACTGGGGTTCCAGTGAGGAGTTTCACAGTCTGCACTTTGAGACCTGCTATTATGACCCCATAGCCTACTGCATCGAACAAGGCATCCAACGCTTCGAAGCGGGCGCACAGGGCGAACACAAACTCAGCCGCGGCTTCCTGCCCACGCCAACGTGGTCCGTGCACTGGCTGGCGCATCCCGAGTTCGAGCGGGCCGTTTCCGATTATCTCGCCCGGGAACGCATCGGCATGGAACATTATATGGATGATCTCAACGAACACTCGCCCTATCGTGGCTAGCTACGCGGAGTCCTGGCGTGTTTCTTTTATCGCTTGATAACGACGAGCTCCGCTTCCCGCCGGTTGACCTGGCTTCTCCGGAGGGTTTGCTGGCCGTCGGCGGGGACCTGCGCAGCGAGCGCCTGTTGACTGCGTATCGCCACGGCATCTTTCCCTGGTACAGCGACGACCAGCCCATTCTCTGGTGGTCCCCCGATCCGCGGGCCGTGTTCTTCCCGGACCGGATTCACATCTCCCGCAGCCTGCGCAAGACCCTGCGCCGCGGGCGTTTTACCATCACCATGGATACATCTTTCAAAGACGTGATTTCGGCCTGTGCCGAAACCGGGCTGCGTCGCGGTGCAAAGGGCACGTGGATTACAACGGAAATGCAGCAGGCCTATATCGATCTGCACCGCAAGGGATATGCACACTCGGTTGAAGTCTGGGAAAACGGTGAACTGGCAGGCGGCCTGTACGGCCTGTCACTGGGCCGGGCCTTTTTCGGCGAATCCATGTTTCATCGGCGCACCGATGCCTCCAAGGTCGCGCTCGTGGCACTGTCACGGCAGGCGCAGGCGTGGGGATTTCTGTTCATCGATGCCCAGGTCAGCTCGGACCACATTCTTCGCCTGGGCGCGGTGGAGATTCGACGAACCCGGTTCATGGAGTTGTTGGCCCGGGCCCTGGAGTCGCCGACGCGGATCGGCCCCTGGACCCTGGATGAGAGACTCATGGACCGCACCAGGGGCAAGCAATGACGGTCTCGCAGAAGATCCCGGATCTCTATCTGTCCATGCCCCACGAGTGTGGATACCTGGACGATCGTATCGCCACCACGCTCTTCGTCGATCCCCACGTCCCCCTTTCCCGCCGGCAGTACACGGAGTTGGTGAAGACGGGCTTTCGCCGCAGCGGCGGCCTCGTGTACCGGCCTCACTGCCAGGGATGCAACGCCTGTGTCCCGGTACGCATCCCGGTCCATCGCTTTGCCCCGTCACGGGCACAGCGCCGAAACCGGAAACGCAATTCCGACCTGATTGTCCAGACGGTGGAAGGCGGATATCGGGAGTCTCACTTTGACCTGTACTGCCGTTACCAGAGTTCCCGGCACCGTGGCGGCAGCATGGACGTCGGCGATCCACTGCAATATCGGGACTTTCTTTTCAGCAGTGATTTTGAGACCCAGGTGTTTGAATTTCGTCCCCGCGAAGACCCCGACCGACTGATCGCCGTGGCCATCGCCGATCGGCTCGACGACGGGCTCTCGGCGGTATACACGTTTTTCGACCCGGACGAACAGCACCGGGGTCCCGGGGTGTACGGGATCCTGTGGGAAATTGACGAGGTGCGCCGCCTTGGCCTGCCCTATCTCTATCTCGGCTACTGGATTGGGGAATCACCCAAGATGAGCTACAAGACCAACTACCATCCCTTGCAGGCCCTTTTGCATGGCGAATGGCGGGATTTTTCGTTTGACGCAAATCCGTAACAAACCGTGATCTATACTTTGGGTACGCCCAAAACCCGGTCCCCGGGAAAAGGAGTCGCGCAATGCTCAGCCATCTGTACCGGCTCATCCGCGCTTTCGAAACCAGACACGGCTATCGCCCCAACATCCTCACCATCCACCCCCGCCACTATTCCGAACTACGCGACAGCCTTCCAGCCTATACCCGCTACCTGGAACTGACCCGCTTTCTGGGCATGCGCGTGGTTCTCAGCTCCGACAGCATCCACCCGCATGTGTCGTGGAGCGCGGTCGCGGAACGCGACAGCGCCTGAGCCCCGCCACACCGGGTTTCACCACCATCGCCCCGGATTTCCCGGGAATCGGCGCTTTACCTCTCCTGACGCATCCGGCATCATACGCGCGCAATCGGCCGCGGAAGCGTATTTTGGCCGGAATTTAGAGAAATCCAAGAGGAGAAGCGTGGCAAAAGAAGACCATATCGAGATGGAAGGGGTCGTAGTCGAGACCCTGCCCAACACCCTGTTTCGCGTCGAACTGGAGAACGGCCATGTAGTCACGGCCCACATCTCCGGAAAGATGCGCAAGCACTACATCCGTATTCTCACCGGTGACAAGGTCACCGTGCAGCTCACCCCCTACGACCTGAGCAAGGGCCGCATCGTCTTCCGCACCCGCTAGACCCGCGCCGGTCCTCCCGGTGGCCCCCTAGTCTTCACTGGCAAAAAAAGACCCCGGCGAACCGGGGTCGAGATAGCGTCGTGCAACGCGAACGTTGCAGCGAATCTTGCGGCTAGAAGATCGTGGTGATCTGGATGCCGTAGCGGTTCCCGATCTGAGCCAATCCAGCTACCAGGGGTCCCAGCGGTGCGGAACCGGTGGTCTCGGCCGACCGGATTTCATAGTTCAGGATAATCCGCGACTTCTTGTTCAGGTGGTACTGCGCACCGATTGTCGTGCGCTTGAATTGCGCCGCGATGGCTGCACTCTCCGTGGACCGGTTGTACACGTCATAGCGCAGATCGGCTTCCCAGTTGGAGCCCGGGATGTAGTAGCCGACATCGGCATAGTAACCATTGGCTTTGCCGTCCAGGCCCGAACCACCACCGATAGCGAAGTTCGGTTTCTCGGGCCCCTGGAAGATCATGCCCTTGCCGGCCATATACTCCGCGGTCACACGCCAGTCGCCCCGGCGATAGCGGGTACCGATACCGTAACGGTTGCGATCGTGGACCGTGGGATTCGCCACGCCATCATCGGTGTTGTCGAGCTGACGCTTGCCGGTCTGACTCCAGACGAAGGTTTTCCATCCCTGCTGGAACGGCCCATGGCCGCCAAATACCCACTCCGAAGACCAGTAGGCATAGATATCGTGCTGCCCCTCTACAGTTTCCGAGGTGTACGGCTCGAGGCCGGCGCCATTACCGATCATCAGCGCATAGCTATGCTCCCAATCGCCGGTCTTGAACCAGTCAAATACCTCCAGACCGGTATCACGCGCGGCACCAAAGGACGAATCCCAGGATGCTTCCCCGGGAAGCGCCAACGGTGGCGGTGCCGGAGAGAGGATGGCACCGGTTTGGTTTATGCCGTTTGAGAACCGCTCCAACATCAGCTGGTTGCCCACCCACGTGAAGTTG